>DASYSS010000049.1 GCA_036003045.1 Gemmatimonadaceae bacterium | reverse complement strand
CGTCGGCTGAGAGAATCGGGGTGCCGCGCGGCGCGAGGATGTCGATGGCGCGATGCACGCGTCCACCGTCACGCGGCTCGCTGAACGAATCGTCGACTTTGGACATGTCCGCGCCGGCGACGGGCAGCGCGATCTGTCGCGTGCGCAAATACTCGTCGCTGGCTGATGCCACGATGGGAGATGCTTCGGCCACTGCACCGGCTGTCGGCGTCGGCGCAGTCTCCGGCGTCGGGTAGTAGAGCACCGGGCGAGCGCATGCCGTCGCGACGCTCGCGACAATCCCGATCACGCTGACCAAGCGACTCGTGTTCATTACCATGATGACGACTCGACCTGTGGGACGTTCCACCGTTCCACCGACCTACGGCGCGCTCCGCTGTGCCAATTTGGGATCGAGACCCGTGCCGCGGACGATGGCGATGAATCGCGGGTCGCCGCGCAGCGGGTCGAAGAAATTCTCCGCCAGCGATTCACTCGAGAAGAACGCGTCGTGATCGGCCACGGCACGCTCGAGCAACGACATGGCGCGCGGGTTATCACCAAGAGCGATGTAGATGCGCGCCGCTCCTGCCCCGGCGCCGCTCACGCGATGTCCGGCGTCCGCCTCGAGACCCTTGGCCAATGCCAGTGCGCGCTGCTTGTTACCAGATTTGGCATACGCATATCCCAACAGGCTGAGCGCGTGAACCGATGTCGTATCGAGCCGGGCCGCGGCCTCGAGCTCGCGAATGGCCTCGGGGAAGCGGCCGAATTCGGCGTACACGCCACCGAGCATGAAACGGGCGACGACGAACGTCGAGTCGAGCTCGACGGCGCGTCGACCAGCGGCGATCGCGGCGTCGGCCGATTGCGCGACAGCGAGGGCCAGTCCGTAGGACGCGAACGCGATTGGCGAGAGCGGATCGAGCTCAGTGGCTCGTTTCAGCTGCGCGACCGATTCTGACGTTCGGTTGTTGAGAAGCAACATCTCGCCATACCACTGACGCGCCGCCTCATAGCTGGGGTCAAGCTTCAGCGCGCGCTGATAGTCGCGCTCGGCCTCGGCCCAGCGCCAGCTCGCCTGGAGGAGCGTGGCGCGCGACGCAAAGGCGTCGGGCAGCGTGCTGTCGAGCGACACAGCACGATTGATCGCGGCGAGCGCGAGCGGCTGAACCGAGTCGGCGCGAACGTGCGCGTACAGCGGCAGAAGGGCATAGGCACTGCCGATGCCGGCGTATGCTCGGGCGAACGTCGAGTCTCTCTTTGTTGCTTGCTCGAAGTAGTCGAGCGCGCGGCGCAAGCTCTTCTCGCCACGCTTGTCGAAGAAGTACCGGCCGCGGAGGTAGAGATCGTAGGCCTGCAGGTCGGCGGTGCCGTGATCGTTCACGCCGGCGATCTTGGCGGCCGCCGCCGGCGTTGCCGCGGTTGGCGGTGTGCCGGACAGCTCCGGCGAAATCGCGGCGACGATCGCGTTCGAGATGTCGTCTTGAACCTTGAACACGTCCTTCGATTCGCGCTCGAACATGTCCGACCACACAGTGAATCCGTCGGCGGTATTCACCAGCCGCGCGGTCACGCGCATCCGACCACCTTCACGCTGCACCGTTCCGACCAACACCATGTTGGCGTTGAGCGCCTTCGCCAGCTCGATCGGGCTTGCGGCCTGGGCACGGGCGGCACTCTCGGTTCCCGACGCAACACGGAGTCCGGGGATTCGGCTCAACGCATTCGTCACCTCGGCGGTCATCCCCGCGGCAAAGTACGCGTCGCTCGTGTCGCGGCTGATGTTGACGAGCGGCATCACGGCGATGGACTTGGTCGCGGTTATCGCGACGGCCGGTGCCGGCGTCGAGGTGGTCGACGCCGAGTGTCGGTTGGAGAACCACGCGCCACCGGCGGCGACGGACGCGAGGATGCCTGCCCCGGCGAGCGCCCACAACACAGGCTTGGGTCGCGCCGATTTCGGCGCCGGCATGGAGAGGAACGTTCCGCTCACGACCGCCGGATCCTCGAGCGCGCGCGCGACCTCGGATGCGTTCTTCGGCCGGTTCGCCGGCTCCTTCTCGAGCAGGCGCATGATGAGCGAGGCGAGCGCTTCCGGCACGTCGTAGCGGCGCGAGGCAATCGGCGGCGGCGCCTCGGTGAGCTGCGCGGCGAGGAGTTGCTGCGGCGCGCGTCCATGGAACGGCGGCGTGCCGATCAGCATCTCGTAGCCGACGATGCCGAGCGCGTACAGGTCGGCGCGATGATCGGTGTTCGGATCTCCCGCGGCTTGCTCGGGCGCCATGTACGCCGGTGTGCCGATCGACGTACCGACGAGCGTGATGGTGCCGGTCCGCGTACTTGTCGGCGCCTTCCCTTCGCGCGACGCCGAGAGTGCTTTGGCGACGCCAAAGTCGGTGACCGTTGCTGAGCCGGACGAGAGCAGGATGTTGTCCGGCTTGATGTCGCGGTGGATGATGCCGCGACTGTGCGCGTACACGAGCGCGCGCGCGACGTCCTTGAGAATGCTGACTGCTTCGCGCACGGACAGTGGTCCGCGCGAGAGCCGCGCGCGCAGCGATTCGCCTTCGACGAACGGCATGATGAAGAACGGCAATCCGTCGGTCTCGCCCGCGCTCAGTACCGGCACGATGTGCGGATGCTGGAGCGCCGCCGACAACATGATCTCTCGCTTGAATCGGTCGACCGAGACGGTGGCGGCGAGCTCGTACGGCAAGACCTTCACGACGACTGTTCGTCCGAGCGAGTTATCGCGTGCGACGAACACCGACGACATCCCGCCGCCACCGAGCTCCCGCTCGATGGTGTAGAGGGTTCCTAGTGTACGCTGGAGCTCGTCTCGAAGGACCGTCACGTCGAATACATGGAAGCCGCGGAATGCACCAAATTACGCCCCACTCACAACTTGAGACAGCACGAGGTCCGAGAAAGGTTCTTCGTGTCCCGAAGTTTTACTGAATCCGGACGCGCGCAGTACCGGCTTCTACCCTTTTGCGCGCGTTCCGATCTCAATTACATTCAGCCCATGTCTGACCACATCGATCGCTACGTTCCCGCCGAAACCAATGGTGGTTGGGGTGTTGCCGCCGGCGTCATCCTGTTCACGGTTCTTTGCATTGCCACGGTGACATACATCCATAAGCAAACGTACCGGCATCCGACGGACGTGACGTGGCATGGCAAGGGGTCGGGCGATGCTAGTCCGCCGAGTGCTAGAGAGGCGGGGCGCTGACGTCGTTGGCACGAGAGAGGCGCGGGACCTTCGGGTCCCGTTTTTTTTGAACAGCAGCCGCGGAATCCGCGGAATCTGCGGAAACAGCCACGGAATGGCTCGAGTGTCGGAACGGCTCCGCGCGCAACGAGCCGAGATTCTCTGAGGGACTGCCGCTCGGGAGGCGTCGAGTAGCGTCCCGAGCGGCAGCCCCCAAAAAAAATTTGTCCGGGCTCGTTGCGCATGCTGCCCTCTCGGCGCGTTAGACCATTCCGTGCTGTTTCTGCAGATTCCGCGGATTCCGCGGCTGCTGTTGCTAATGACCTTCCATGGTACTCGCGGATTGGGACGGGCAGACCTTTCTTTAGCCCTCGTGACACACCCCTTCTCGTATCAGCGCGCGACGTCCGTCGATGACGCGGCGCGGCGACTCAACCAACCCGGCGCGACGCCGCTCGGCGGCGGAACAGATCTCCTCGTCGCAATCGCGGAGGAGATCACTCGTCCCGATGTGCTCGTCGATCTGCGACGTATTCCCGAAAGTGTCGGAGTGCGCGCGCTCGACAACGGTGACCTTTGGATCGGCGCGTCGACCCGCGTCGCCGAGCTCGCCGCCGACGCGCAGATTCGCGAGCGTTTCTCGGTGCTCGCGCAAGCGTGCGACGTCGTCGCAACTCCCGCGCTGCGCAACATGGGGACGATCGGCGGGAATCTCTGCCAGCGGCCGCGATGCTGGTATTTCCGGCGCGGCATCTCGTGTCTCAAGAACGGCGGAACGTCGTGCCCAGCGGTCGACGGCGAGAATCAATACCTGGCAATTCTCGAGAATGGGCCGTGTCACATCGTGCATCCGTCCGATCCAGCCGTCGCGCTCACGGCGCTGGATGCGGTCATCGAGATCGCGTCGATCGGTGGCCGACGCCGGGTGCCGATTAGTGAATTCTACACGCTGCCGTCCGAGCGACTCGACCAGGAGACAGTGCTTGCGCCAGGCGAATTCGTCGCGGCGATCGTGTTGCCGGCGGCGTCGGCGAGAGGCGTCCAGCACTACCAGAAGTTGATGCAGCGCGACGCGTGGGATTTCGCGCTCGTGAGCATCGCGGGGTGCAAACGGCCGAACGGCGACGTGCGCATCGTCCTCGGCGGCGTGTCACCGCGGCCGTGGCGCGTGAACACATCGATCGAGGAGGACGTCGCCTCGGGCGGCCTCGACGAAGACACGATCGCCACGCTGGCCGACCGCGCACTGTACGACGCGAGGCCTCTTTCGAAGAACGGCTACAAGGTCGAGCTCGCGGCATCGTTGCTGCGCGAAACGCTCGCTCTGCTGGCTTAACCGCTGCCAGTCCGGGGTGAGACGTAGGCCGGATTGTGGGCTGCGGACGTCGCCCCCTAGCCCCGACGACCTAAAGCCGACTAATTTTATCTGCTTAGCTGAATTCGCCTGAATTTGCGGCGAGACTCGCCACCTGAGCGAAGCCGACGAGTCCGCAAACGATTCACCGAAAACGAGTTGCGCTACGCGATCCGGGAACGAGCTTCGCCTCTCGGATTCGCCGCCCAAGCGACGGCGCGCACGCTGGTCCAACACGTTGGAGTACCGAATGAGCAGTTCGATCGAGAGCCTGATTAGCCGAGAGTATCAGCACGGATTCGTGACCGACATCGAGTCGGACACGCTGCCAGCCGGGCTGAGCGAGGACGTCGTTCGCGCGATCTCGGCGAAAAAGAACGAGCCCGCTTTCATGGTCGAGTGGCGGCTCAAGGCGTATCGCCGCTGGCTGTCGATGAAAGAGCCGCATTGGCCGAACGTCCATTACGGCCCGATCGACTATCAAGCGACGAGCTACTACTCCGCGCCCAAGACGAAGAAGCCGCTCGGCAGCATCGATGAAGTCGATCCGGAGTTGCTCAAGACCTACGAGAAGCTCGGCATTCCGCTGTACGAGCAGAAGATGCTCGCCGGCGTGGCGGTCGACGCGATCTTCGACTCGGTGTCGGTCGGAACGACGATGCGCTCGGAGCTGGCCAAGCACGGCATCATCTTCTGCTCGTTCGGCGAAGCGTTGCGCGAACATCCGGACCTGGTCGAGAAATACCTCGGCTCCGTCGTGCCGTACAGCGACAACTTCTTCGCCGCGCTGAACAGTGCGGTGTTCTCCGACGGCTCGTTCGTGTACGTCCCCAAGGACGTGCGCTGCCCGATCGAGCTCTCGACGTATTTCCGTATCAACTCGGCCGACACCGGCCAGTTTGAGAGAACTCTCATCGTGGCCGACGAGGGCGCATACGTCAGCTATCTCGAGGGATGCACGGCACCCAAGCGGAGCACCAATCAGCTGCACGCGGCGGTGGTCGAGCTGGTCGCACTCAAGGGGGCGACGATCAAATACTCGACCGTGCAGAACTGGTACGCAGGTGACAAGGAA
>DASYSS010000048.1 GCA_036003045.1 Gemmatimonadaceae bacterium | reverse complement strand
TGAATCGCGCCGCCGCGAAAGTCGCGCGCGACGCGGCCGACGGGCGCGCGCTCGTCGCTGGAGCCGTCGGACCATTGGGCATTCGCCTCGAGCCGTACGGTCCGACGAGCAAGGACGAAGCGCGCGCGATCTTCAAGGAGCAGATGGAAGGCCTCGCCGACGGAGGCGTCGATCTCTTCATCCTCGAGACCTTCTCCGACCTCGATGAGATCGAGCAGGCGATCCTCGCCGCGCGCGCCGTCGACGCCAAGAAGCCGATCATCGCGCAGATGACGATCGGTGCCGACGGCCGCACGCCATACGGCGCCGAGACGGACGTCGTCGCGCGGAAGCTCGACGCCTGGGGCGCGGACATCATCGGTCTGAATTGCTCGGTGGGCCCGCAGACGATTCTCGAGTGCGTCGAGAAGATGGCGCCGGCGACGCGCCGCAAGCTGAGCGCACAGCCGAACGCCGGCATGCCGCGCGATGTCGGCGGCCGCAGCATGTACATGGCGAGCCCCGAGTACATGGCGACCTACGCGCGCCATCTCGTGCAGGCAGGCGCCAAGATCGTCGGCGGCTGCTGCGGGACGACACCGGAGCACATCCACGCCATCGTCGAAGGCATTCGTCCGCTCGCGCCGCGCCTGGCCGGGACGGCCGTGATTCACGAGCCGCCACCGGCTACCGGAAACGGTGCGCACGTCGAGCGTCGGCCGCCGGCGTCGGTCGAGGCGGTGCCGTTCGCCGAGCGGTCGCATTGGGCGAAGAAGCTGGCAACGCAGGAGTTCGTGTCGTCGGTCGAGATCGTGCCGCCTCGCGGAGTCGATGCGTCTCGCATGATCGCGGACGTGAGAAAGCTGAAGGAGGCCGGCGTCGACGCGGTGAACGTCCCGGACGGTCCGCGCGCGCAGAGCCGCATGGGCGCGCTCCTGACGAGCGTTCTCATCGAGCAGCAGGTCGGCATCGAGTCAGTCACGCACTACGCCTGCCGCGACCGCAACCTGCTGGGCATGCTGAGCGATCTATTGGGTGCTTCGGCCGTTGGCCTTCGCAATCTCCTCGTCGTGACCGGCGATCCGCCGAAGATGGGTCCCTACCCGGACGCGACGGCGGTCTTTGACGTCGATTCGATCGGCCTCACGAATCTCGTGAGCCACTTGAACCGCGGGTTGGATCCCGGCGGCAACGCGATCGGCCAGCCGACGCGCTTCGTGATCGGCGTCGGCGTGAACCCGGTGGCGATCGACGTCGATCAGGAGATTCGTAGGTTCAGCTGGAAGGTCGACGCCGGAGCTGAATTCGCCATCACGCAGCCGGTGTTCGACGCGGCGCAGCTGGAGAAGTTCTTCGATCGCGTCGGCGGGCAACACATCCCGGTGATCGCGGGGATCTGGCCGTTGGTCTCGGTGCGGAACGCCGAGTTCTTGGCCAACGAGGTGCCGGGGGTGTCGGTGCCCGAGACCGTCATCGCGCGGATGCGGAAGGCGAACGAGAAGTCAAAGGACCACGCGGTGGCGGAGGGGATCGCGGTGGCGCGCGAGATGTTCGAGCGCGTGCGGCCGCTCGTGCAGGGGATCCAGGTGTCGGCGCCCTTCGGCAAGGTCGAGCTGGCGCTACGCGTGCTCGAGTAGGGGCCGAACATCGGGCGATGCATTCGGGAGTCGCCACTCCAGCGGACGTGTCGCCCAGCCGATCGAGATCCGGCGCCCGCTCGTTCCGAACCGCGCGCATCGGGCTTTCCCGCGTTGCGTCCCCAGTCCTAACGCCGGACAGCTGATTGGTCGAGCGGGTCATCGAAGTCCGAACGGGCGGTCAGCCGAACGGAAAGCCCATCGGACTCCGAACGCCTGACCAGCTGATCGGAACTGCGTGTCACCGGACTCCGAACAGCGGATGCAGCACTAAACGCGATCCAACGCCTTCTTCGCCGCTTCCTCGCCGCTGATGAACGCCTGATCCGTCCAGGCGTGGTTCCAGTCGCCGTAACGGCCGCAATAATGGATGCCGACGTCGTTCAGGAAACCGTGAATCGTCGCCACCGCGGCCGGACGATCGACGTCGTAGATGACGTTCGCGTAGCGGTTCATCGCGACGTCCTTCAGCAGGATCTTGTCCGTCTCGCGGATGAACTCCGCCCGGCGCAGATCGGCGATCACGCGCTCGATCAGCGTCGACGGGTCCGGCGGCAGCGGACGGTACTTGTCGGAGAAGTACACCTCCGCCTGGATCGTTCCGCACCCCGGCGGCGCGTTTCGCGGCGAGAACATGTGCGGGAGATTGACCCGCGAAAAGATGATGTCTTCGTCGTAGAAGTACGTGATGCCGGCGTTGGAGAGATCCTCGCGGTCGATGCCGAGGTTGATCAGCACCGCCGTCGTGAAAGCCAACTGCTTCGCGGCACTTCGCACGTCGTCCGGCGCGCGCGCGATGAGCGGAATGAGCTCGGGCAGCGGGATCGACGAAACAACCCGGTCGTACGATTCCACCTTGCCGTCGGCGAAGCGAAGTGTCTTCGCCATGGGATCGATCTCGACGAGCTTGTGGTCCAGTCGCATCTCGTAGCGACCGGCGAATGCCTCGAGGTACGTCTTGAAGCCGCCGACCTTCGGATAGCGGAACATGTCGACGTAGTGCGCGCCGTTCACCTGCTTCGCGCCGGCGATCGCGCCGCGGAACACCTCGTCCAGACTCGGACGATACATCCGCGGCCCGATCCAGTCGGTCGTCAGGCGGTCCATCGTCGTCGTGTGGTACTTGTGGCCGTAGACCATCGGAAAGGTGCTGGCGAAAGTCTTTCCGTACGCGCCGACGAGCCACTCCGCGTAACTCGCGTCCGGAGCGAGCGTGCTTCCGAATTGCGAGGCGTATTCCGTCAGAATGTCGACACTGAGATCCGGCGGCAGCTTCGCGAGGTTGCACTGGACCGGATGCGGAATGCGCAGCCCCTTCCAATAGTTGTCCGCGCCAAGACGCCGCTCTTCGAACTCGCCCTTTACGTTCTCGGCGAGGATGTCCCGCACGTGGGCGTGCTTGGTGAACGACACGTGCCCGCCCTCGTCGAACACGAACCCGCTGTCGTAGCGGAGCGAGTGCGTGTGGCCGCCATAGTACGGATTCCGGTCGTACATGACGAACGGCATCCCCGCGGCCTCGAGCGCATGCCCCGCACCGAAGCCGGCCATGCCCGTGCCCAACACGGCGAAACGAGTCACGACGCTTTTCTCCAACGCAGGTCCGAATCGACGCGGCCCTGCTCGAGTAGACGAAGAATCGATTTGACGCGCGAGTAGCGAGCCCCTTCCAAATCGTCGCGCGTGAGTCCGACGGCCACGAATGCGTCGCGCAGCTGATTGATGCCGCGCTCGACGTTCCACGTCGGCTGGAACGCCGGTACCAGGCGCGTGATCTTCGAGAAATCGACGCGGTAACAGCGCGGATCGGGGCCGGCGCCTTCGGCGAAGCTCACCTCGCTGCGCGGAACGGCGCGCTGCACCATCTCGGCGACGGTGCGAATGCGATAGTTCTCGCCCTGCCGCCCGACGTTGAACGCCTGCGCATGGATGGCCTCGCGCGGCGCGACGAGAATTGCCGCGAATGCGCGGCAGACGTCCTCGACGTGGACGAGAGGACGCCAGGGCGAGCCGTCGCTCTTCAGCACGACCTTGCCCGTGGCCACTGCCCAGCCAACGAGATTGTTCACCACGACGTCGCCCCTCAAGCGCGGCGACACACCATACACCGTCGCGTTGCGAAGAAACGTCGGACTGAAATCGTCGTCGGCCACCTCGAGGAGGCCTGCCTCCACCGACACCTTCGACTCGGCATACGGCGTGATCGGTGCGAACGTCGCCTGCTCGTCGAGCACGTCGTCCGGGCTCGACGCGCCGTAGACGCTGCACGACGACGAGAACAGGAAACGCCGGACGCCGGCGTCCTTCGCGAGCCGCGCCAAATGCAGCGACGCGCGGTGGTTGATACCGTATGTGCAATCCGGATTGAGATCGCCCACCGGGTCGTTGGACAGCGCGGCGAGGTGCACGACGGCGTCGAAACCGGCAATGTCGCCGGGGCGCACGTCGCGCAGATCGCGCTCGATCACCGGAACGCGCGGTGTGTCGTCGCCGAAGGCGCAGTCACGGTAATAGCGCGTGTCGAGCCCGACGACCTCGTGTCCCTCGGCCGTAAGAAACGGAGCGAGGACCGCGCCGATGTAGCCGTCGTGTCCCGTCATCAGCACCCGCAAGCGACGCCCTCCTTCCCCCCACCCCATCAGCGGGACCCGCCGGGTGCGACGAGCAGCTTGCGGGCGTGAAACGCCTCGGCGTACCCCTCGGGCGCCGCGCATTCGACGCCGCGCAGCCGCATGAGACCGTCGAACGTCTCCGCGGTGAACCACCGCTTGCGGCGCTGCGTCGGGAAGGCCGCCATCAGATGCCGCACCTTCCGCCGGCGAATCGCCGCGTCGAGAGGAACGAACACGTTGGGGCGCCCAAGATCTCCGTCGTATTTCGGGATTTCGTACTCGAGGATGCAATAGTCGCGGAACGTGTTCCATGTCAGCTCGGACACCGCGCGATGGTCCTGATGGGCGTCATCGCCGCGGTGCGTGAAGATCAGGTCGGGATCGATGCGGCTCTTGAGCAGCTCGAACCGCTCTTTGATCGCCGCGCCCTCGAACGGAAAGAAGCCGTCGCGGAAGTCGGCAACCTCGATCTCCAGCTTCGCGGCGCCGCGCATCAGCCGCGCGGCGCTGGTCCGCGCCTCGCTCGCGCGGCGTGGGTCGCCGCTGAACACCACCCAGTGCACGTGCACCCGGCGCCGCTCGGCCACGAGACGAAGCAGCGTTCCGCCGCATCCGATCTCGATGTCGTCGGCGTGCGCGCCGAGGCAGAGCACCGCGAGGGGACCACGCGGAGAAAGGCCGAGCGTGAACGACAGCATGTCGTCTGTCTTATTTTCGACCGTTTTCCCACGGCGGGCCGCCGCGGGCGTACAACTCGTCGAGTTGTTGCTTGTCCTTGAACGTGTCCATCGCCTTCCAGAAGCCGTCGTACTCGAAGGACATCAACTGGCGGTCGGCGATCAACCGGGAGAAGGGACCGTCGACGAGATCCTCGCCCTCGCGAAGATAGTCGAAGATCTCGCGGCGGAAGATGAAGAAGCCGCCGTTCACGCGGACGCGAGCGGCACGGACGTCGGTGAGCGCGGTGACGAGACCGTTGGACGTCGCGACGTAGTGGTAGCTGACGTTCGGCGCGACCGTGACCATGGCCGCGACGACTTTCTTTTCGCGGAACCGTTCGATGTAGCTCGACAGATCCAGATCCGTGAGGCAGTCGGTGTAGTTCGCGAGAAAGATCTCCTCGCTCTCCACGTGGCGGCGCACCTGACGCAGCCGCTCGCCGATCGCTGTCGTGGGGCCGGTGTCGGCAAAGGTGATTCTCCAGTCCTGGATGTCAGTGTGCAGCAGCTCGACCTTGCGGGCGCCGTCGGTCAACACGAAGTCGTTCGACAGCGCTTCGTTGTAGTTCAGGAAGTACTGCTTGATCACGTCGCCCTTGTAGCCGAGGCAGAGCACGAAGTCCGTGTGGCCGTGGTGGGCGTAGTACTTCATGAGATGCCACATGATCGGACGATATCCGATCGTGACCATCGGCTTGGGGAGATTCTCGTCGTAATCGCGGAGGCGCATCCCCAGCCCTCCGCAGAAGAGCACGACCTTCATCGCGTTACCAGGTCTCGCTCGAGCGCCGGCCGCGCGGATGCTTGCGACCCCGCCGGCCAACGTTGCTGCTGTTCGCCCCAGAGTTTGTCGCTCAAGCGCTCGGCCGGCATGCGCACGTCCGCCATCGTGAGCGCGCTGTCCTTGGCAACGTCTCGAGCCAGAGTGCACCCCTCGGCGAGGCCGATCGGGAGCGCGTTGATGCCGCGCGCCGCCGACGAATTGTCGATCAGGCCGTACGTGCAGAACCCGCCGATCGCGTCCAACTTCTCACCCGCGCGCAGGTCCCGCTTCGCGACGGCGAGGACTTCGCAGCGTGGTCCGTCGAGCGGCGTCACCGTCGCGTCGTTGAAAAGCGCGGCGCGCCCGATGGTCGACGCGATTTGCAGGTGCGGGAGGTGGAAGGGGGTGAAGAACACGTGGAACGGGCCGTCGCCCATTCGATAGTACGTGAGCTGGGCTGACTTGAGAGGATTCGTCTCGTGCACGATGGCAAACCCGCCGGTGCGCGGTTCGGCACCGAGCGAATAGTCGACGATTCCACCGTCGAGCATCGCTTCGGCGGGAAGCAGCGTCGCCAATTCGCGGACGTCCTTGCACGGCGGGCCGTACATGCCGCGACGTCCGACGTGGAAGCCAGTCGCGTTCGCGAGAACGGTCGTTTCCATCGACAGCTTGGTCGCGTCGGCGAACGACGTCACCTTCCAGACGTTCTGGTCGTAGCGCGCGGCGAACTCGCGCTGGGTCTCGGGCGTCCGGTAGTGGTCGACCATTCCCTTGATGTTGCCGGCTGCCACGACCTTCATGCCGATGCCGCGCAGATAGCGCACCAGCGTCATCGCGACGCCCGGCTCGTCGCCGTCGGTGTTCGTGATCACGACCCCCGCGGCGTCAGCCTTCGTCTTCAGAATCGGCCCGACGAGCGAGTCCAGCTCGGCGTTCACGATCACCGTGTGCTTCTTGTGATCGATCGCGTCGAGCACGAGGCCGGCGGCGAAGTCGATCGAACCCGTCGCCTCGACGATCAGGTCGATCTCGGGCGAGCGCACCAACAACTCCGCGTCGTCGGTCAGCACCGGAACGCCGCGACGGATGCTTTCCGCAGCGACGCCCGGTTGATCCGTGTTTTTCCAGTTGGCGATGCCGGCCTCGCGAAACGCGCGCTCGGCGTTGGCCGGCGTTCGGTTGGCGATTCCCGCGAGGCGGATGCCCGGCACCGGCGTGCCGAGTTGGAGAGCGATCGCGCGTCCGGTGGCTCCCGCGCCGATCATGCCGACCCGGATGGGACGACCGTCGGCCTCACGACGCCGCAGCGCAGTGTCGAGCATCAGCGTGCCGCCTCGAGGGGGGAAAGGTGATCCTGCAGCGATGGCCAGCGCGAATCCTGCTCCGAGATCGCGGTGGGCGGCAAAGGCCATTCGATGCCGACCGACGGATCGTCGAATTTCAGGCCCCGTACGGCGCTCGGTTCGTATACCGCTGACGTCATGTAGTAGATGTCGGAATCGTCCACGAGTGTCTGGTATCCCGTCGCGCATCCGCGCGGAACGAACAGCATGCGCGCGTTCTCCGCCGAAAGCTCAGCGCCGGCCCAGCGCCCGAACGTCGGCGACCCCTGGCGCAGGTCGACCAGCACGTCGAACACCGCGCCTCGCGTGCAACGCACCAATTTCGCTTCGTCATGGGGTGCCGCTTGATAGTGCAGACCGCGTAGGGTGCCGGCGGCACGGCTCGTTCCAATGTTGGCCTGGAGCGGGACGAAGTCGATGCCGAGCGCGGTGAACTCGTTCGTGCACCACGCCCGAAAGAATCTTCCTCGATGGTCGGCGTGGGGAGATGGATCGATCGTCCATGCCCCACGAATGGGAAGTTCGGTGAAGTGCATGCCGGGTGGGCGGGGGGGGGTTACCGGGTCAGCGCTTTGACGGGGGCCGGCGCGGTGGCGTGCGATCCAGCATCCTGCGCGCGCGAGAACATTCGCTTCGCGAGCGGAAGGAAGGTATTGAGCGGATTCAGCGCTTTGTCGACGACGTGGAGCGATACGTATTTCCTGAGTCGCGCGTGGTCGATGCCGCGGCCGAGATCCGTGGCGAGACGCTCGTGGAAATCCCAGAACTCGTCGCCGCGGGATTCGAACAGGCTGCGCGCCAGCATCTTGTAGTAGAGGTGCTCGACGCGGCGCCGGCGCCTCTTGTACTCGACGGGCGACAGGTAGACCGGTCCGAAACGCGTCACGAGGTCGACGACTTCGGCGGGACGGGCCGTGACGCGCTCCAGGTACGGCGTGGTCGCCGCCTGCTGGTCGCGCCGTTGGAAGGACAGCACCTGGTACACGAACCCGAAGTCGTGCCGCTGCATGACGTCGAGATAAGCGTCGGTGTCGCCGTGGTAGATGCGCGGGTTGCAGAACGGACGCTTCGCTCGAACGACGTCGGCTCGAATCAGCGACGCCGATGGACCGCCGAAGGAGTCGATTCCCTCGAGGAGGTAGCGGCGCGCCGCCTCGCGTCCCGTCCAGAATGGTGCGCCGTAGGGCAGCCCGTCGAACACGACTCGGTTTTCCCTCAGCATGTACGACGACACCATGCCGATCGTCGGATACGCCTCGGCGACCGCGACCAGCTCCGTCAGACAGTTCGGGAAAAGCCAATCGTCGGCCATCAGGATCTTGCAGTACGCCGCGTCATCGGAGATCAGCGTGAACGCCCGATTGTGGCTGTCGACGACGGAGACGAATTCGGTGGCGTGGTAGACCCGCACCCGGGGATCGTTCCGCGCGAACTCCTCGGCGATCGCCGCCGTGCCGTCGGTGCTGCAGTTGTTCGCGATCGTAAGGTTGAAGTTCGCGTAGGTCTGGGCGAGCACACTGCGAATGGCGTCCGCGATGGTATCCTGGCCGTTGTAGACCGGAATGACGACGCTGACGAGTGGCGATCCACTGGTTGCCATTTTTACGACCGGCGGAATGTCTGACGCGGCACCGTCGTTCGACGGCCCTGGTGTGGAGCTAATTCTTCGCAAGGACCCTGCTTCCTGCAATAGACAGATTCTGCCGCTGCCTAATCTCTGGCCACCACTATAACCTACTGTAAATCATAGGTTTGCACACGCAGCCCAAGACGATGCAATTCCAATTCTCGCGGCCCGATTTTCGATATGTGTTGCGCCAGTCCAACAAAGATCGTGGCAGCAGCGCGCCACCCAAGCGTGTGATTGACCGCCCCCCACGTCGGTGATGCGCGGCACAGTCATGATACGTTAGCCGAGAGCACTCCCAACACGGAACCGGGCGTCGCTCGGCAGTATATTGTCGCGGTGCGCGCGATATTGCTCATCGATCATGGATCGGTAAAAGCCGAGGCCAATCATATGGTCTCGTGCATGGCCAACCTCTTACAACACGTGGTGGGAAATCAGGTTGTGGTCCGCCACGCGCATATGGAGCTCGCGGAGCCGTCCATCGGCGCCGGGTTCGCGGACTGTGTCAGCGCCGGCGCGACCGAGGTGATCGCGTTTCCATATATGCTTTCACCGGGCAAGCACGTGACCCGCGACGTTCCGAGGCTCGTGGCTGAGGCCGCTCGGGCGTTTCCCGACACGGCCTACCGCGTGACCGACGCTTTCGGCGTCCACGAGAAGTTGGCGGAGTTGATCGCCCTCCGCGCCGGCATCGAGGTCGCCAACGCCGTCGACGCCGCGGACGCCTGCCGCTGCTGGGAACCGAACGGCCAGGTCGGGTCGTGCGGAGCGGCCTGCGCGGCGCGTGCCGGGGCGAGTGTTTCGCTCGAGCACTCGACGTAGGAAATTCCATCCCGCCTATGTCGCTATCTCACGCTCCGTTGACGATCCTCTCCGACGACGAAGCGGCGTTTCGTGACGCCGTCGCCGGTTTCGCCAAAGACGAAGTGCGCCCGCGCGTGCAGCAGATGGAGCGCGACGGCAAGATCGACCGCGCCCTGATCGACAAGTTCTTCGAGATGGGCCTCATGGGGATCGAGGTCGCCGAAGACTACGGCGGCGCCGCCGGCTCGTGTGTGATGGTGGCGATCGGCGTCGAAGAGATCAGCAAGATCGATCCGGCGGCGGCGATTCTGATGGACGTGCAGAACACGCTCGTGAACTACCCGATTCGTTCTTACGGCAGCGACCATCTTAGGTCGACCTATCTGCCGCGGCTCACATCCGAGAAGGTTGGCGCATACGCGCTCTCGGAGCCGTCGAGCGGATCGGATGCCTTCGGCATGCAGACGCGCGCCGAAAAGCGCGGATCCTGCTGGGTGCTGAACGGACGGAAGATGTGGATCACGAACGGCGCCGAAGCCGAGATCTACGTCGTCTTCGCGAACGCGAATCCGCCGGCCGGCTACAAGGGGATCACGGCGTTCGTCGTCGAGCGCGGGTTCGGCGGGTTCAGCGTCGGCAAGAAAGAGGACAAGCTCGGGATCCGCGCGTCGAGCACGACCGAGCTCATTCTCGACGAGGTCGAGGTCCCGGAGCAGAACGTGCTCGGCCCCGTCGGCCAGGGATACAAGATCGCGATCGAGACGCTCAACGAAGGCCGGATCGGAATCGGCGCGCAGATGATCGGCGTCGCCGCCGGCGCGTTGCATGCGGCGACCGAGTACGTGAAGGAGCGCACGCAGTTCGGCAAGAAGCTCTCCGATTTTCAGGGTATCCAGTTCCAGCTCGCGCAAGCGCGCACGGAGCTCGAGGCGGCGCGTCTCATGGTGTACAACGCGGCGCGGCTCAAGGATGCCGGCCACGACATCGCGATGGAAGGCGCGATGGCGAAGCTCTTCTCTTCGCAAGTCGCCGAGCGGGTGACGTCGGTCTCGCTCGAGCTGTTCGGCGGATACGGCTACACCAAAGACTACCCGGCCGAGAAGTTCTACCGCGACGCGAAGATCGGCGCGATCTACGAGGGCACGAGCAACATGCAGCTGCAGACGATCGCCAAGGCGATGCTGCGCGGCTGATGCGAGCGATCCGTTTTCACGAGACGGGCGCGCCGGACGTTTTGCGCCTCGAGGAGGTTCCCGACCCGACACTCGGCCCCGGTGAGCTGCTGATCGACGTCGAGGCCGTCGGCGTGAACTTCATCGAGATCTACTATCGGGAAGGCTGGTACCCGATGCCGCTCCCCTCGACACTCGGCGGCGAAGCGGCCGGCACCGTGCGCGCGGTCGGTTCGGGAGTGAGCGGCTTCAAGATCGGCGACCGTGTCGTGTCGCAGAACGTTCGAGGGTCGTACTCCGAGCGCGCGGCCCTACCGGCGGCGAGCGCGGTGATCATTCCCGACAACGTCTCGTCGAAGACGGCCGCCGCGATGTGGCTCCAAGGCATCACGGCGCACTATTTGTCGACGTCTCTCTTTCCGATTGCGCCGGGGCATCGTGTGCTCGTCCACGCGGCGGCCGGTGGCGTCGGTCTGCTCTTGTGTCAAATGGCGAAACGGCATGGCGCGTTCGTGATCGGAACCGCGTCGACGCCGGAGAAGCGCGCGCTGGCGCACGACGCCGGCGCCGATGAGATGATCGATTACACGACGCGGGATTTCGCCGTGGAGACTCGACGGATCACGGACGGCGCCGGCGTGCACGTCGTCTACGATTCGGTCGGCAAAACGACGTTCGACAAATCGCTCGATTGTCTCGTGCCGCGCGGCACGATGGCGTTGTTCGGTCAGTCGAGCGGACGCGTGCCGCCGTTCGATCCGCAGATTCTCAATCGAAAGGGATCGCTCTTTCTCACGCGTCCGACGGCCGCGCACTACGTCGCGACACGCGCCGAGCTGGAGCAGCGCGCCAAGGACCTGTTCGATTGGCTGGGCAGCGGGCATCTGCACGTGCGTATCGGGGCCGAATTCCCACTGGCGCGCGCCGCCGACGCGCATCGCGCGCTCGAGGGGCGACAAACGACGGGCAAGGTACTGCTCTTGCCCGGCTGACGGGCGCCACGAACCCTTCCGGCATCGGCCGGGGTACGTGCGCCTAGTGCAACCGCCGGCTCGCCGCCGGTCGGAACAGGTCGGAGGTTTCGTGCCTACTCGCGTCTCGTTTTCGCCGCGTCGTGCGCTCATGGTGGCCGCATTGGCCGGCGCCGCGCCGTTTTACACCATCGCGTCGGCCCAAGGAACGCGCGCTTTCATTCGAGTGACGGCGCGCGACTCGAGCGGCGCCCCGATTCGAAACGCGGAGCTCGCCGTCGTGCGCGGCCTGCACGACGTCATCGCGCACGGCGCCACCGACTCGGCGGGCGGCGCCGTGTTGAGCGTGGAGGGGCTGCGCGACTCCACCGATCTTCAGGTCGTGATGCGCAAGATCGGGTACCAGCGGGGCGATCATTTCTTCCCGCTCTACCCGCACGACACCGTGAACGTCAAGATCGTCGTCGGTGTCGTGTCGGCGCGGCTGCCGACGATGGAGGTGCGCGCCGCGACCGACCTGCGATGGAAGAGCTATCACCTCGACGCCGACGACATCGCGAACAGCGATGCGCCATTCACCGACGCGTGGGACGTCGTGAAGCGGCTGCGGCCGGACATTCTGCGCAGTCGCGGCGGATGCGCGACCGGTGTGCAGGAAGTGTGGATCAACGGCAAGCGCATCGTGTTGCCGCTGGAGCCGATCGGCATGGCCAAGACGCGCGCGTTCGTCGGCGCGCCGCCGGACACGCGCGTCAGCTACATCCCGATTTCCGTTCTCTCGGACATCGCGCCCGAACACGTCCAGGAGATGATGTACCACGACTGCTTCGACCACTCGATGGCGGCCGTGGGGAGCGTGAACGCGCTGTTCGTCACGCTCAAACCGGGTGTGGCGTTTCAGCGGGACGTCGGTAGTTTCGTCGTCGATTCGAGCACCGACAACAAAACCAATCCGCGCTGATGCGCAGGTGAACGCTCCGTGACCGACGACCGCGACGACAAGACCACAATCACCCGTCGCGGGTTCGTCGGCGCGACGCTCGCCGCCGCCGTGATGGGCGGGTCGACGCTCGGCGGATCGGCCGCGGGCGGTGCCTCCACCGCGCCGACATCCGGCGCGAAGCAGCAGGTCCCGGCGTTCGCTCTCGACGAGCTGACGATCGAAGAGCTGCAGGGACGCATGCAGTCCGGGCAGGACACGGCGCAATCGCTCTCACGACAGTATCTCGAGCGCATCGCCGCCATCGATCAGCGCGGCCCCTCCATCAACTCGGTCATCGAGCTCAATCCCGACGCGCTGGCGATCGCGCGACTGCGCGACGAAGAGCGTAAAGCCGGCAAGACTCGCGGGCCGCTGCACGGCATTCCGGTGTTGATCAAGGACAACATCGACACCGCCGACCACATGCATACGACCGCCGGCTCTCTCGCGTTGGCTGGTCACATCGCCGCGAAGGATTCGTGGGTCGCCGAGCGCTTGAAAGCGGCCGGCGCGGTGATCATCGGCAAGACGAACTTGAGCGAGTGGGCGAACTTCCGTTCGACGCACTCGTCGAGCGGGTGGAGCGGACGCGGCGGGCAGACGCGCAATCCGTACGTGCTCGATCGAACGCCATCCGGCTCGAGCTCCGGATCGGGCGCGGCGACGGCGGCGAACTGCTGCGCGGTCGCCATCGGTACGGAAACGGATGGGTCGGTCACGTCGCCGTCCGCGGCGTCGGCGCTCGTCGGCATCAAGCCGACGGTCGGGCTCATCAGCCGCGCCGGAATCATCCCGATCGCGCACAGCCAGGATACGGCCGGGCCGATGGCGCGCACCGTCCGCGATGCGGCCATTCTGCTCGGCGCACTCACCGGCGTCGATCCGCACGACTCGGCGACGCGGGCGAGCATCGGGGGGGGACGTTCACAGACGGACTACCGAACATCGCTCGACAAAGACGGCTTGCGCGGAGCGCGGATCGGCGTCGCGCGCAAGCGATACACCGGCTATTCGCCCGAGACTGACAAGGTGTTCGCGGCGGCACTCGATCTCATGCGGCAGCATGGCGCGACGATCGTCGACCCGGCCGACATCGAGACCGCGGGAAAGACGGAGGACTCCGAGTTCGAGCTGCTGCTCTACGAGTTCAAGGCCGATTTGAACGCGTACCTCGCGGGCGTCGAGCCGAGTGTCGGGATCAAATCGCTGGCCGACGTGATGGCGTTCAATACGAAGAACGCGTCGCGCGAGCTGCGCTACTTCGGCCAGGAAATCATGGAGCAAGCGGAGAAGAAGGGGCCACTCACCGAGAAGAAGTACCTGGACGATCTGGCGAACAACCGTCGCTTGATGGGCGCGCAGGGAATCGACGCGACAATTGGCAAGCACAAACTCGACGCGATCGTCGCGCCGACGCAGGGCCCGGCGTGGCTCATCGATCTGGTGAACGGAGACGCCGGCGGCGGCGGATCGTTCACCGCACCCGCCGCGGTCGCCG
Organism: Gemmatimonadaceae bacterium; assembly: GCA_036003045.1. NCBI lineage: Bacteria > Pseudomonadati > Gemmatimonadota > Gemmatimonadia > Gemmatimonadales > Gemmatimonadaceae > Gemmatimonadaceae bacterium. Next base: position 61,363 of record DASYSS010000048.1, on the reverse strand, counting down.
GCTACCCGCACGTCACTGTGCCGATGGGCCAAGTGCGGGGACTTCCGGTCGGGATCTCGTTCGTCGGCCGCGCATGGAGCGAGGCCACGCTGCTCAAGCTGGCGTACGCATTCGAGCAAGCGGCGCCGGCGCGGCGGAGGCCGACGTTTGAGGAGACGGTGGTTCTGGGGAGTACGCTGCGGCCGTAGCGGGTGGACGGGTGGACCGCGAGTAATCAGACATCGGACGTCTGAGCGCCCGACTCTCACGCCTCAAACAGTTCCGGTCCACCGGTCCACCCGTCAACCTGTCCACCGCCCCCTTGCGCTTCTACAAGACGGCTTGTACCGTCTTGTAGAAGTGCAAGGGGAGCTTCCATGGGCGACGACAAACTCGACCTACCGCAGGGGACACTCGATCTCCTGATTCTCAAAGCGCTCTCGCTCGAGCCGATGCATGGCTGGGCGATCTCCGAGCGCATCCACGATGTATCGCGGGCGACGCTGCAGATCCCGCAGGGGTCGCTCTACCCCGCGCTCCACCGGCTCGAGCGCCGGGGGTGGATCCGCGCCGAGTGGGGCGCGTCGGACAACAACCGCAAGGCGAAGTACTACGAGCTGACCAAGGTCGGGCGCAAGCAGCTCGCGACCGAAGCCGAAGATTGGGCGCGCCTCACCGCGGCCGTCGCGCTCGTGCTTCGAATGGATTGACGCCAAGGCGTCGGGTTGGAGGGAGACGGATCATGATTGTCGAATTCTGGAGTGACCTGCGTTTTCGCCTCCGCGCGCTCTTTCACCGCGCGGATGTCGAGCGCGAGTTGGACGCCGAGCTGAGAGACCACATCGAGCGCGAGGCTGAGAAGCTCCAGCGCGGTGGAATGCCGCGCGACGCGGCGCTTCGCGCGGCGGCGATCGCGTTCGGCGGCGTCGATCGCTTCAAAGAAGACTCGCGCGACGCTCGCGGTGTGACGTGGCTCGAGCACGTATCGCAGGACGCCAAGTATGCGCTGCGCGGCATGCGCAATCGGCCGGCATTCACCGCGGTCGTCGTCGCGACGCTCGGACTCGGCGTCGGCGTCAACGCCGCGATGTTCGGTGTGGTGGATCGTGTCCTGTTCCGGGCGCCGAAGTATCTGATCGATCCGAGCTCGGTGAATCGCGTCTACTACAGGTTCTCGAACGCGCAGGGAGAGCGGTTTTTCGACCGAAGCCTCGAGTACAAACGCTATCAGGATTTGGCGCGGACGAGCGCGTCCATCGCGCAGGCGGCGGCGTTCGGATATCGGCAGATGGCGGTGGGCGACGGCGAAGCGACGCAGCCACGGGTCGTGGCGATCGCCAGCGCGAGCTACTTCGACTTCTTCGATGCCCGCCCTGTCCTCGGCCGGTTCTACACGGCACAGGAGGACTCGCTGCCGGCCGGCGCCGCGGTGACGGTGATCGGCTACGGGTTCTGGCAGACGGAGTACGGCGGAGGCCGCGACGTTCTCGGGAAGTCGATCCGTCTCGGGACGCGCCTCTATACGATCATCGGTGTCGCACCGCCGGGCTTCGAGGGCGTGAGCGACGGTCGCTTGCCGATCGCGTTCATGCCACTGACGACGCACGCGGCGTCCGTCGCGCCCGATTTTTACCAGAACTACGGCTGGAGCTGGCTCGATGTCATTGTCCGCCGCAAGCCCGGCGTCAGCAGTGCCGACGCGACCGCCGATCTCACGAACTCCTATCGTCTGAGCTGGGAGGTCGAGCGATCGACGAGCGGCGACGTGGCGCCGGTCGACGTCGCGCGCCCCGAGGTCAAGGCGGGGCCGCTGCAGCTGGCGCGCGGGCCGATGGCTGGACCGGAGGCCAGGGTGCTCGGCTTGATCGGCGTAGTCGCATTGGTCGTATTGCTGATCGCTTGCGCAAACGTGGCGAATCTGCTTCTGGCGCGCGCCCTGCGGCGACGACGCGAGCTCGCCGTGCGGCGCGCGATCGGTGGAACGCGAGGTCGACTGGTCCAGCAACTGCTCACCGAAATGGCGGTGCTGGCCGGCTTCGGCACGATCGCCGGCTTGGTCGGCGCTCAACTCGCCGCGAAAACGTTTCAGAGAATGCTCGTCGCGACGGCCGATGACTGGCCCGTGGTGAGCGACACGCGCACTCTCCTCTTCGCCGTCGCACTGACGGCGGCGACCGCGATCCTCGCCGGCATTCTACCCGCGCTCGACGCGGGGCGCGGCGACCTTGCCGGGTCGCTCAAGGCGGGGACGCGCGAGGACGGCTATCGGCAATCGCGCTCTCGGTCGATCCTTCTCGTCACGCAGACGGCGCTCTCGGTCGTACTCCTCGTCGGCGCCGGCCTGTTCGTGCGAAGCCTTCAGGCCGTGCGTGAGCTCCACCTCGGCTACGACGTCGATCGAATCGTGTACGTCGAGGGAAGCATGCGCGGGGTGAAGTTGCCGCGCGAGCGTCAGCGCGCGTTGGCGAATGATCTCGTGCAAACAGCGAGCAGTACGCCGGGCGTCGACGACGCGACGCTGGTCGTCTCGGTGCCGTTTTATTCGTCGGAAGGGCGCAGTCTGTACGTCGCGGGGATCGACTCCGTCCGCAGGCTCGGACGCTTCGCGTTGCAGGCCGGATCGCCCGGCTACTTCGCGACGATGGGCACGCGAATCCTGCGCGGCAGGGGCTTCTCCGTCGAAGACCGCGCCGACGCGCCGCGAATCGCGGTGGTCAGCGAAGCCATGGCCAAGGTTCTCTGGCCCGGACAAGACGCGATCGGAAAGTGCTTCCGGATCTCGAACGACACCGTTCCCTGTACCACAGTCGTCGGCATTGCCGAGAACATCAAGTCACGCGCGCTTCGCAGCTCGGAGGCCGATCTGATGTACTACCTGCCGATGGCGCAGTACACCGCCTCGTTCGATCCGCCGATGCTCGCGATGTTCGTGCGCGTCCACCGCCGGCCTGAAGACGTAAGTGGGCCGCTCCGCACTCGGTTGCAGCCGCTGATGCCGCCACCCGCTGCGTTGCGCGCGCGTCCGTTGCAAGGGATCATCGACCCGGAGACACGGGCGTGGCGGTCCGGCGCCACGATGTTCCTCGGATTCGGCGCGCTCGCGCTGGCTCTCGCGGGCGTGGGTCTTTATGCCGTGATGGCGTTCTCCGTCGCGCAGCGAAACCGGGAGATCGGTGTGCGGATCGCGCTCGGCGCCGAGTCGGGCGACGTGATGCGGCTGGTCGTGGGTGAAGGCCTGAAGGTCACCGCCGCCGGCGTGGTCGTCGGTGTGGTCCTCGCCGTTTTCGGCGCTGGGAAGATCGGATCGCTTCTTTTTCAGGAGTCGCCGCGCGATCCCGTTGTTTACCTCGCGGTGGTCGGAACGCTGCTCATCGTCGGAACGCTGGCGAGTGCGATCCCGGCTTCGCGCGCGGCGCGTGTGGATCCGAACGTGGCGCTAAGAGACGAGTAGTTCGCGGGGAGGCGGCTCGAGGCTGAACGGGCCGCCGAGTCTCCGCTCGGGGGCGATCCCCGCGGCGGGCTACGCGAATCGCTCCGCGCTCGCCAAGTTCATGCGATGCGTACATCGGTCGCCCTGCTCGCGTTCGCGCTGTTGGGTCGCTCTTCGCTGGCTGCCCAGAGTCCAACTGATTCCGCCCGGCGCGCTCGCGAGTGTTCGAGTTGCGCAGTGTGGAACGTGCGGCAGAAGCCCTTTCGAATCTTCGGCAACGCGTACTACGTCGGCACGCACGGACTTTCGTCGATTCTGATCACGTCGCCACACGGACACGTTCTGATCGACGGCGCGCTGCCGGAATCCGCGCCACTCATTCTGTCCAACATTCGCGCCCTCGGCTTTCGACCGGAGGATGTGAAACTCATCCTCAACTCGCACGCCCATTACGACCACGCGGGCGGTATCGAGGCGCTGCGAGAGGCGACGGGCGCGACCGTCGCGGCGAGCCGCTGGAGCGCGAGCACGATCGAAGCCGGCAAAGGGATTCCCGGCGATCCGCAGCTCAGCATCGTCTTGCCCTATCCATCCGTTCCCACCGTGCGCCCGATCTCCGACGGCGAGGTCCTCCGAGGCGGGGACGTCGCGCTCACCGCGCACTTCACCGGCGGCCACACTCCCGGTGGAACCACGTGGACATGGAGATCCTGCGAAGGCGGGCGGTGCGCGGACCTCGTCTACGCGGACAGTCAATCGCCCGTTTCGGCGGACGATTTTCTGTTCACGAGGAATACGACATACCCGAGCGCCGTCGCCGATTTCGAGCACTCGTTCTCGGTGCTCGAGAGTCTCTCGTGTGACATCTTGTTGACTCCGCATCCCGGCGCCTCGAACGTTTTCGAGCGCCTCGCGTCGCGCGACTCCGGAAATGCGAATGCATTCGTCGACCCCGACGCGTGCCGGCGCCTCGCGAAGGACGCTCGTCGTCAGCTCGACGAGCGAATCGCCAAGGAAAAAGGAACCGGCCGCTGACGATGAGAAGAGTCCTCGCGTTGCTCGCGGCGCTCGCGATCGGCGGCTGTTCGCAGCTGCGTTGGCCTCGGCGCGCGCCGCCCGCTCCCGCGCCGGTCGCGACTCCCGCGCAGCGTCCCACGCCCTACCCCGTGTTCGAGACGCACGCGTTCGCGAAGGCGGTGGAGCGCGGCACACGCACGCGGACGGGCGAGCCCGGGCCGACATATTGGCAGCAGTACGCGCACTATACGATCGACGCCGAGCTCGTCCCCGCGACGAGCCGGATCAACGGCCGTGAGTCGGTGCGGTACTACAACCGGTCGCCGGACACGTTGCGCACGCTGTGGATCGAGCTCGATCAGAATCTCTTCGCGCCTTCCTCGCCGCGCGTTGTCGCGACGCCGGTCACCGGAGGCACGGAGATTCTGCGCGTCGCCGCGTTTGGGCAAGCGTTGGCGAGCCGCGACACCGGCACGGGCTATTCGGTGCGCGCAACGAACATGGAGCTTCGGCTTCCTCGCACGCTTGCGCCGCAGGATTCGGTCGACCTCGACATCGCGTGGGCGTTTCAACTCCCTCCCGACGGCGCGCCGCGCGAAGGCACGACCGGCGACGTCTTCATGGTGGCGTACTGGTATCCGCGTCTCGCCGTCTACGACGACGTCGGTGGTTGGCAGAACGACCCGTACCTCGGCGCGGCCGAGTTCTACATGGGGTACGCGGACTACGACGTGAACCTCAGCGTGCCGCAGGGTTGGTTGGTCGCGGCGACCGGCGAGCTGACGAACGCGGATCAGGTTCTCTCGAAGCAGACGCGCGATCGGCTCACCGAAGCGCGGCGATCGAAGGACGTCGTGCACGTCGTGCGCGAGCAGGACCGAGGCGTCGGCGCGACGAAAGCGACGCTGACCGGGTTCGACAAAGCGCTCACCTGGCGTTTTCGCGCTCGCAACGTGCGCGACTTCGACTGGGGCGCGTCGCCGAATTATCTCTGGGACGCGACCGTCGCCGTCGTCGGCGATCGGGACGGCGACGGCAAACCGGACACGACGCGGATCAACACCTTTTACCGGCCTGCCGCGCGAAAGTGGTCGTGGGACCTGTCCGGCGACTACGAGCGCGACGTCATCGAATTCTTGTCGCGCTATCTGTGGCCCTACCCGTGGCCACAGATGACCGCACTCGAAGGCCCGGTTTCGTGCGCGGGCATGGAGTATCCGATGCTCACGTGCATCGGCGGCCCGCGCGACACGCTGCTTCTCTACTCGGTGCAGGTGCACGAGACGGCACACATGTGGTTCCCGATGCAGGTCGGATCGGACGAGCGGCGGTACGCGTGGCAGGACGAAGGGCTCACGCGATTCAACCAAGCGCAGGGAATGCAGGCGTTCTTCAAGGGGTACGACCGCGAGGGGCCCGCGCGCGACAGTTACCTGCAGCTCGCGCGGACCGACGGCGAAGTGCCGCTCATGCGCCCCGGCGATCAATATCCGTACGACGGGCGGGCGTACAGCGTCGCGTCGTACGACAAGATGGCGACGAACATGCGCGCACTGAGGGCGCTGCTCGGCGACTCGGTCTTTCTCTCGGCGTATCGCACGTACGGCCTGCGATGGCAATACAAGCACCCCACGCCATATGACTTCTTCAACACATTCAATTCGCTCGCGGGGCGCGATCTGTCGTGGTTTTGGCGCACCTGGTGGTACGAGACGTGGACGCTCGATCAGGCGATCGGCGCCGTGCAAACGGTGAACGGCAAGCTGGACGTGACCGTCGAAGACCGCGGACTCGCGCCGATGCCCGTCCGTTTGGCGGTCACCCGCCGCGACGGCCGCGTGGAGCGCCGTGAGATTCCCGTAGACGTTTGGCTGACCGGCGCGAAGCGCTACTCGCTGACGCTCGACGCGCCAGAGACCGTCACGGCCATCGAGATCGATCCGGAGTCGGCTTTCCCCGACATCGACCGCTCCAACAACAAGTGGGTGCGACGCTGAACGAGTTGGCGAATTGAACGACGAAGGTTTCTGAGTTTCCGGCGCGCATGGCCGGCGACTTGCGACGAACGCGAGCATGGCTTTTCGCGCACATCGCTATCCGCCGGTCGTCGAACCGCCTGAAGAGCGACTTCCCGCTGCCGCGCCCGCGTTGGCTCGCGGAGCGCCCGAGGCGCTCAGCGTCCTCCGGATCGTCGCCGCGCTCGTCTATTGGCAACACGGATTGCAGAAGCTGTTCAACTTTCCGCCGTCGCCGCGCGGACCGATGCCGTTCGTGTTCGATTCGCTGATCGGCGTCGCCGGGGTCATCGAAACGTTCGCGGGAGTCCTGCTGATTCTCGGTCTGTTGACCCGTCCCGTCGCGTTCATCACCTGCGGCGAGATGGCGGTCGCCTATTTCAAGGCGCACTTCCCGCGCGGGTTTTTCCCGATCAACAACATGGGTGAAACGCCCGTCCTGCTGTGCTTCATCTTCCTGCTGCTCATTTTCGCCGGGGCGGGACCGTGGAGCCTGGACGCGCTGATCGCCAAGCGACTCTGGCCCGTTAAACTTCGGGCGTGACAGAACGTCCATACGTGCTCGCCGAGAGCACGTGGAAACAGGTTCGCGCAATCGAGTATTCCGCCGCCGTGCTCCCCTGGGGCGCGACGGAGGCGCACAACTATCACCTGCCCTACGCGACGGACAACGTTCAAGCGGAGCAGGTCGCCATTCGCGCCGCCGAAAGAGCATGGGCGAAGGGGGCCCGCGTCGTCGTGCTGCCGACCGTTCCGTTCGGGGTGAACACCACCCAGCTCGACATCCCACTTTGCCTCAATGTGAATCCGAGCACGCAACTCGCGCTGCTCACCGATCTCGTGGCATCGCTCGACGGACAGGGCGTGCACAAGCTGCTGATTCTGAACGGGCACGGCGGCAACGACTTTCGGCAAATCGTACGCGAGCTGCAGCCGAGAACTCGCGTGTACATGTCGGTGATCAACTGGTGGTCGTGCGTGGACGTGAGCCGCTTCATCTCGGAGCCCGGCGACCACGCCGGCGAGGCCGAGACGAGCGCGATGCTCCACCTCGCGCCGGCCCTCGTCCGACCGCTCGGCGAGGCGGGGGCCGGTCGCGCCAAAGCGTCGCGTCTCCGCGGCATTCGCGAGGGATGGGCGTGGGCTCCCCGCCGATGGACGCAGGTCACGTCGGACACTGGCGTAGGCGACCCGTCCAAGTCGACGGCCGAAAAGGGTGAGGCGTACGTGACGGCCGCCGTAGAGCGGATCGGCGACTTCCTCGTCGAGCTCGCGGCCGTATCGCTGGACGACCTCTACGAATGACGACTCGATAGCGATCGCGCGACCGAGATAGGCGCGCCGCCTTCCATTCGAGGCCATGTCTCGGAAACTTTGTGGGCGATGACGGGCTCACCCCGCCCACTCTCCGAACGCGAACGGACTGCGCTGACCGCGGTCTGCGATGCATTGCATCCCTCTCTCTCTCCTGAGGGAGCGGACGACCCCACCCTATTCGCGGCAAGCGCGACCAGCCAGGGTGTCCCTCGCGCGGCCGAGGAGGCGCTCGAGCTTCTCGCGCCGGCGGATCGCCGGCAGCTGCTGCGGCTGTTGCGCCTGTTGGAAGGACCGCTCGTCGGCCTAACGATTGGAAAGCCACGCGGCTTCTCGGCGATGAAACCGGCTGACCGAGAGCGCCTGCTTCGCTCGATGTCCGCGAGCCGCCTCTCGCCGCTCCGCAGCGGATTCCAGGCGCTCAAGCGTCTTTCGAGTTTCTTGTACTACAGCGCGACCGACAAGACCGGGCACAACGCCGTGTGGCCGCGCATCGGGTACACACCGTCGCCGCGCGGAATGGTCGGAGCGAGCGCCGTGCGGAGCATGCGCTACGACACCGACGCGATTGTCGACTGCGACGTGTGTGTCGTCGGATCGGGGGCGGGCGGCGGGACCGTCGCGGGAGAGCTCTCGACGCGCGGGTACAAGGTCGTGCTGATAGAAAGCGGGCCGGGCGACCAGGCGCCGAACTTCTCCCAGGGTGAGCTCGACGGAACGCGGCGCTTGTATCTCGACAGCGGTCTCACGTCGTCGCACGACCTCGGAGTGGCGATTCTCGCCGGCTCGTGCCTCGGCGGGGGCACGACGGTGAACTGGCAGACCTGCCTTCGCACGCCGGACTACATTCGCGATGAATGGACGGAACGGTCGGGGTGCGGGCTATTCACGAGCGATCAGTTCACGCGCGCGCTCGACGTCGCGTCGTTACGACTCGGCGCGTCGCGCGACGAAAGTGAAGTCAATCCGAACAACGCGGTGATTCAGCGGGGCTGTCACGCCCTCGGCTACGAGTGGTCGGTCACGGAGCGAAACGCCCGCGGCTGCGACCTCGACCAGTGCGGCTACTGCGTGTTCGGGTGTCGAGCGGGCGGAAAGCAGTCGACCGTCGCGACGTATCTGCAGGCACTGCCGCGCAGGGGCAAATCCACGATCGTCACCGACTGCCGGGCGGACCGGCTCATAATAGAGCGCAACCGAGTCGAGGGCGTCGTCGCGAAGACCGTGGTCGCGGCCGGCTCGCTCGTCACCACGGAGATCAGGGCAAAAGTGGTCGTCGTGTGCGCGGGCGGACTCGGCACGCCGGCGCTGCTCGAACGTTCCGGGGTCTCGCTGCCGCAATTGGGCCGCAACCTGTTCTTGCATCCGACGACCGCCGTCGCGGGCGTATACGCGGACCCCGTCGAAGCGTGGCGCGGCCCGCCACAATCGATCATGTCCGCGCAGTTCGCGCGCGTGAACGGCAACTTCGGTTTTCGGCTCGAGGCGGCGCCGACGCATCCCGGCCTTCTCGCGCTCGCGGCGCCGTGGGCTTCGGCCAGGGCGCATCGGCGAATAATGCAACGCGCCTCGCACGTCGCGTCGACGATCGCGCTGACACGCGACGCGTCCAGCGGTCGGGTACGCACGCGGGGCGACGGCAGCGTCCGCGTCGACTACAGCCTCGGCAAGGCGGAGCGAACGCTGGTCGCGCAGGGAATCGCCGCCGCGGCGCGAATGCATTTGGCTGCCGGAGCCGACGAGGTGCACACGTTGCACACTCGCGGCTTGTCGCTCGCGAAATCCGCGGCGGCCGCGGACGTGGACGCATTTTATCGCCGCATCGAGAGCGAGCCGGTGGATCGGAACTGGTCGTCGCTGTTCAGCGCCCATCAGATGGGGACGTGCCGCATGGGGAGCGACGCGTCGACGGCCGTGTGCGACGAACGCGGCCAGGTGTTCGGTGTATCCGGTCTCTATGTCGCGGACGCCAGCGCGTTTCCGGCTTCGAGCGGGGTGAACCCGATGGTCACCGTGGTCGCGATCGCAACGTGCGTCGCCGAGGGAATCGCGAACGGTGAGGAGTGACGCTAGGATTCGTCGGTCGATGCCTCGAACTCTGCTGCGCGCCCTTCTCCTCGGAGCGTCGGCCGTCGCGTTGACGACGCCGGCGTCCGCGCGAGCCGCGGGCGGTCGACAAGCCGCGCTGGCCTCGCAAGTGGATCCGCTCCACCAAACCGGGCGCAACGTCAGGATCTCGTTGCTGACGATGGGCAACGGGACGCAGGTGTGGGAACTGTTCGGGCACAACGCGATCTGGATCCACGACCTGGTCACGAACCGCGACACCGTGTTCAACTGGGGCGTGTTCGATTTTCGCCAGCCGCATTTCATCCAGCGCTTCCTGAAGGGAACGATGCTCTACTCCGTGGGCGGCGACACCATGGACAACATTCTTCTCGAATACCACTACTGGAACCGTTCGGTCGTCGCACAGGAGCTCGATCTCACCGCCGAGCAGAGAGACACGATTCTGGCGACGATCCAGCGGAACGCACAGCCGGAGAACATCCAGTATCGCTACGACTACTTCCGCGACAACTGCTCGACGCGCGTGCGCGACATCCTCGACCACGCGATGGGCGGCGCGCTGCGAAAAGAGTCCGCGGGGCTCACGGGAACGACGTATCGATGGCACGCGCTCCGGCTGATGCAGGTCCAGCCGGCGATCATGCTCGGCGTGGACCTCGGACTCGGCCGGCCGTCGGACGTCGACCTCTCGAAGTGGCAAGAGATGTTTTTGCCGAGGCAGCTGCACGACTTCGTCGCCGGCATCGTCCTCGAGGACGGCGACGGCGCGAAGCGCCCGCTGGTGCGCCGCGAGTCGGTGCTCTTTCAGGCGACGGGTCGAGGCATCGAGCCCGACGCGCCGCCGCGGTTCGGCATCTGGACGCTGATCGGCGGCATCGTCGTGGCCGCGCTGTTTCTCTGGCTCGGCGTCGCCGCGACGAACCGGCGGGACTGGACGCGCGTCGCGGCGAGCGTCTTGATCGGCGTTTGGTCGCTGGCCGTGGGGCTGTTGGGCACGATCCTCGTTCTGCTATGGGCCGTGACCGACCATGTGTTCGCGCATCAGAATGAGAACTTGCTGATCTTCAATCCGCTCTGGCTCGCGTTCGTCGTGCTGGTGCCGATGTTCCTGATCTCGGGGCGGGCGGCAGGATCGACGCGGCTGATCGCCCAAGCGCTTGCCGCGCTCGGCCTGATCGCCTTGGCCGCTCATTTCGTCGGTCTATCCTCGCAGAACAACCTTGCGATGATCGCCCTCGGCCTGCCGCCCACTCTCGCCCTCGCTCTGATTACCGCGCGACGTCCAGTGCCGGCAGGCCGGCAGCCCGCAGCTTCGCGTTGACCGCGGCGAGCTCCGTCGTCCGGAGCGCCGTCCAACGCGCGTTCAAGTCATCGGCCGCGCGGCGCGCGTCGAGCACCGTCGCCATGCCCTGAGACGTCAGCTCGGTGTCCGTTCCCTCGAGGAGTGAAAGCGCCGACAACAGCTCCCCATTTGTCGAAGCGATGCTCGGTTGAGCCGCGGCGCCGCGTCCTCCGCGTCCGCCCGCCGGTGCACCGCCTCCGCCGCCACCTCGACGGCCGCCGCCGCCCTGACCGACGAGCGCAACGAGCTTGTCGTCGAGCGCGGTCAGGGTCTGCGCGAGGGACGCGTCGGCACGGCCCCGAACGTCGGCGATCTTCGCACGGAGATCGCGAATCTGGGACGTCGCCGCCGAATCGCGCGCGACGTCGTCCCAGATCGCGACGGCCACCGCGTGCTGCCGAGCGAGGATCTCGGCCGGCGTCTTCACGCGTGGATCCATCTTGATGGTGAGCGCCTGCGTCTGCGTCTTGCCACCGACCGTGAGGCGAATCTTGTAGGTGCCCGGGATTGCATACGGGCCGCGCGGCTCACGCGGCGTGTCGAAGGGAACCGCCGAAATCGGATACTGCCCCGGCTGCGCGCTCGTCCCCGCCGGCGGCGAGTAGTGCAAATCCCACACGAAGCGGTGGAAACCCTGCCCCGCCGAGAGAACTCTGGTCGGACGGATCCAGTACGACGGTGTCTCACCGATGTCGGCCGGCGCCATCGACGTGTCTCGGCTCGAGTAACGGCGAATGACACGATTGCTCGCGTCGAGCACCTCGAGCGACGCGTCACCGCTCGTGCCCGGACCGATGAAGTAATCGATGATCGCGCCGTCGGGCGGGTTCTGACCGCCGGGTTCGTCCGGTGGAATCGGGGTGTCGGTGTACTTGGCCGAGCGGAAGCGAATCGTCGTCGCCGCCTTGAAGAGCGTGAGCGCGGCGGACGTCGTCGTGGCGGCGATTTGCCGCAAAGGCTCGATGTCGTCGAGAATCCAGAATGACCGGCCGTGCGTGCCGATGACGATGTCGTCGTCTTTGAGCACGAGGTCGCGAATCGACGTCGCGGGCATGTTGAGCCGCAGCGACGACCAATGATCACCGTCGTCGAACGACACCCAGACCTGCGTCTCACTGCCGGCGAAGAGCAGTCCGCGGCGCTTCGAGTCCTCGCGCACGACGTTCACGGTCGCGCCGTCGGGAATGCCGTTCGTGATTTGCGTCCACGTCTTGCCGCCGTCGTGCGTGCGGAAAACGTGAGGGCGCATGTCGTCGAGGCGGATGGTGTTCACCGCCGCGTACGCGGTCTGCGCGTCGAAGCGCCCGGCATCCATGATCGACACTTTGCTCCACGGATGGTCGCGCAGCTCGGGCGGCGTCACGTCGGTCCAGTGCAAACCGCCGTCCGCCGTCGTGTGAATCAGCCCGTCGTCACTCCCGGCCCAGATGCGCTTGATGTCGACGTACGACGGCGCGACGGTGTACACCACGCCCGCATGCCGCGCCTTTGCCGTCGCCGAGTTGGAGTAGACGCCGACGTTCGGCGGAACGATCGAGTCGTTGCGCGTGAGGTCTGGACTGATCGCCGCCCACGTCTTGCCGCCGTTCGTGGTCTTCCATACGACGTTCGACGCGAAGAACAACGTGTGCGGATCGACGGTCGAGAAGACGAGCGGAGCGGTGCGCAGGGTTCGATAGTCGCTCACACCGCCGGGCAGCGGCGCGCCCCCACCGCGCCCGACGCGTGGGCCGACTTGCTCCACCAACCCGGTGCGACGATCGAAGCGAGTGACCTTACCGCCGTAGACGATGTCGGGATCGAGCGGATCGGGCGCGACGTAGGCGTATTCCTCCACGCCGACGGGATGCCAATCCCACGCGAGAATCCGTCCGTCGTCGCCTCGGCTGCGCACACACGCCGACCCGGATTCTTGCTGGCCGCTGCACACGCGATACGGAAACGCGTTGTCGGTCGAGACATGATAGAACGCGGCCGTCGGTTGATTGAGCCACGAGCTCCACGTCGCACCGCCGTTCACGGTGACGATCGCCCCCTGATCGCCGACGAGCAGAATGATGTTCGGATCGTTGGGGTTGATCCAAAGACGCTGATAGTCGTCGCCGCCGGGCGCGCCGCGAAACGCCTTGAACGTCTTGCCGCCGTCGGTCGACTTCCACGACACGACCGTCGCCGTGTAGACGACGTCCGGATTCTTGGGATCGACCTTCACCTCCGCGGCGTCCGACGGGCGAGTGGTCACGCGGTCGTCCGTCGTCGACAGGTGCCACGTCTCGCCGGCGTCGTCCGACCGATAGAGACCGCCGCCCCGCCGCGCCTCGACCGAGGCGAACATTCTGCTCGGCATGCTCGGCGCGACGGTGATGCCGATGCGGCCCAGTCCATCCTGTTCGAACGTCGGCAGGCCGTTGGTGAGCCGCTTCCACGTCGCGCCGCCGTCCGTCGACTTGAAGAGGCCACTGCCCGGTCCGGAAAAGGCGCCGTTTTCCCAGGGGCCCTGCCGCGCTTCCCACAGGACCGCGTAGACGACGTCCGGGTTCATCGGATCGAGAACGACGTCCACCGCGCCCGTGTTCTCGTCCTTGTAGAGAATTTTCTGAAACGTCTTTCCGCCGTCGGTCGATTTGAAGAGTCCGCGCTCGGCGTTCGGGCCGTACGGATGACCGAGCACCGCGACGTACAGGCGATCCGCGTCGCGCGGGTCGACGGCGATTTGCGGGATTTGCTGGCCGTCGCGCAGGCCGAGGTGGGTCCACGTCGCGCCCGCGTCGGTGGATTTGTAGATGCCGTCGCCGACCGAGAGGTCGGGGCGCTGCAACCCTTCTCCGCTGCCGACGTAGACGACGTTCGGATTCGACGGCGCGACCGCGATCGCGCCGATCGAGCCGGTCGGCTGTTCGTCGAAGACCGGATTCCACGTGCGCCCGAAGTCGGTCGTCTTCCAGACGCCGCCGTTCACCACGCCCACATAGAACACGTTGGGCTGGTTCGGAATCCCAGCCGCGGCTTTCGTGCGGCTGGCGCGAAACGGACCGATCATCCGCCAACGCATCTCCGAGTACATCGACGGGTCGATGCGCTGCGCGGCGAGCGCCATCGGAAACGCCGCCAAGAGAGCGAGCGAGAAGCGCGAGAAGTCCACTGTGGTGACTCGTTTTCGAGGAAGGAGATGCGGCGGGAGTCGTGGCCGCGCCGGATTGTCGCACGCGCGGTTCCCGGCGGCAAGAGATTACAGTCATGAAAGAACTACTGCTTTCACTCGTCGATCACATGCGCTGGGCCGACGCGATCGTCGGCGAGTCGCTGCAGCGAAACCCGCCGCCCGATCCCGAGGCAGCGCGGCTCTTCGCGCACATCGCGTCCGCCGAGCATCTCTGGTATGCGCGCATCGAGGGTCGGCCGGCCGAGCATGCCGTTTGGCCGACAGCGATGACGCCGAGTGAGGCCGCGGCGCTCGCCGCGGAACACGCGGACCTCTATCAACGCCTGGTCGAAGGCGCGAGCGCCGAGCAGTTGGCTCGGCGAATTCCCTATCGCAACAGCGCCGGTCGCGACTTCCTCAGCCGCGTGTCCGACGTGGTGACGCACGTCGCAATGCACGGCAGCTACCATCGCGGGCAGATCGCGCGACAGCTGCGCTCGGGTGGACTCGAGCCGCCGTACACCGATTTCATTCAGTACACGCGTCGCGATCAGTAGACGCCCGACAATACCCGGTCCGGAATCAACGGCGCGGCATCGAATCTGCCTTTCCTCAATGAACCGGTCCGCGGAACACGCGAGGCCGGTAGGATGGGGAAAGGAATGCAACGAATTCGAATGCAAGGAGCCGCGGCGCTACTCGTCGCCGGCCTGCTGGGCGGAGCGTGCGCCCGCTACCACGAGTCGTCCGCCGCCGGAGAGGTGATCAGCGCTCAAGAGGCGGCCGAAACTGTGGTGCTACACGTCGAGAATCTCGGGATGTCCACAATCGAACTTCGCTCCATTGTGGATGGGCGATCGAGGTTCCTCGGGGCCGTCAGTGCGCACGATACGAGCAGCATCCCGATGGATCGGACGCTCTTTCCGACGGCGAATCTCTTCATCGCCGCGTTCGCCCAGGCTGGAGGCCAGCGTGTGGTCGTGGGACCTCTCGCCGCCGGACCGGGCGAGTCGATCGACCTCACGGTTCAGGAAGGCTTGACCGGGAGTCAGGCGCGCGTGCGCCGTTGACGTCGGAAGCGTTGGCGCGCAGCTCGGCGAGTCGCTTGTCGATGAAGCGGCGCTCGGGCTCGAGCGTCGCGAGCGCCAGCGCCTTTCGATAATCGCGCGCCGCGGCCTCGAACTTTCCGAGACGGCGGCGCAGATCGGCGCGAACGGCATAGAGCAGATGGTAGTCGGCGAGCTCGCCGCGTGCGTGAATCGCGTCGACGAGCAGAAGTGCCGCGGCCGGCCCGTCGACCATCGCGACGGCAACCGCATGGTTTAATTCGACGACGGCACTCGACGTCTGCGACATCAGCAACGCATATAGGCCGGCGATCTGACGCCAATCGGTCTCTACGGGCGACAGAGCGCGCGCGTGTAGCGCGGCGATCGCCGACTGGATCGCATACGGCCCGGCGCGCCCGCGTCGCAGTGTGTGTTCGACCAGCGCCAGCCCCTCATCGATCTGCGCCCGATTCCAGCGCGACCGATCCTGGTCCTCGAGCAGGATCAACCCGCCGTCGGGCGAGCTGCGGGCTTCGCGACGGGCATCGTGCAGCAGCATCAACGCGAGGAGGGCCGCGACCTCGCGCTCGTCGGGCATCAGCGTCACCAGCAGCCGAGCGAGGCGGATTGCCTCGGCGCACAGCTCACGGCGCACGAGCGCGTCACCGGCCGTGGCCGCGTAGCCTTCGGTAAACACGAGGTAGATGACGGTCAGCACGGAGTCGAGCCGTTCGGGCAACTCGACCGCCGGCGGGACGCGATACGGAATCCGTGCTTCGCGGATTTTGGCGGTCGCTCGCACCAGCCGCTGCGCCATCGTCGCCGGCGGAACGAGAAAGGCGCGCGCGATCTCGTCGGTCGTGATCGAGCAGACGGTGCGCAGCGTCAGCGCGACCTGCGCGTCGCGCGACAGCGCCGGGTGACAGCAGGTGAAGATCAAGCGGAGGCGATCGTCGTCGAGCTCCTGTTCGTTCTCGACGTCGAACGCTTCCTCTGTTGTACTCTCGAGCATCGATGCGGCGATGAACGGGCTTCGCTCGAGGAGCCGCGACTCTTTTCGCATGCGATCGATCGCGCGATGCCGGCCCGTGCTCACCAGCCACGCGCGCGGATTCTCCGGCCAGCCGGTGGTCGGCCACTTTTCGACGGCTAGCGCGAACGCGTCCTGCGTCGCCTCCTCGGCGGCATCGAAGTCGCCGAGGAGGCGGATCAGCGTCGCCCGTACGCGCCCGGACTCCTCGCGGTACAGCCACGCGATTCGGTCCTGGGGCGGGGCGGTCGCCGTCATGCCGGGACGGGCGCCGTCATTTCCTGGATCGGACGCACTTCGATGGCTCCGAAGCGCGCACCGGGAATCCGTGCGGCGAGAGAGATGGCCGCGTCGAGGTCGGGCGCGTCTACGAGGTAATAGCCGGCGAGCTGCTCACGGGTTTCGGCGAACGGACCGTCGGTCGTCTGACGCTTTCCGCCTCGCACGCGGACCGTCGTCGCCGACTTCGTCGACTGGAGCGCGTTTCCACCTTTGTAATTGCCGCTTGCGACGATGCTCTCGGTGTATTCGCGGTACTCGTTCGACATTTCCCTGGCCGCGGTGTCCGCCGTGACGCGATCGGCTTCGTTGAGATAGATGAGCAAGAGGTACTGCATGGGGCCGTCTCCTGTGAAAGTGAGTTGTCGTATGCTGCAGCCGACAACTAGTCGAACGGAGCCATCCAAAATCGACGCGGTCCGCGAAGGCCTTGGGAAGATTAAGGTTACGCCCTGCGTTTGACCCGGGCGACCGAACCGGGGTTATAGGGGTAGTAGCGCCCGCGATCCGCTCGTAGCTTTTGCCGAGTCGGCTCTTTCACTGGTGGCACTCCCCTTATGAAGGCATACAACCCAACGATGCATCCACGCGCCGCGCGCGCGGCGCTCGGTCCCTGGATCACGGCTCTGCTCGCCGCGGCGGTCTGCGTGCCCGGCGCACTGCGCGCACAAGCCGCCACCCCGCCCACCGCCGGGTTCGCGAAAGTACAAGGCTTCGTGATCGACAGCGTGCACAATGGGCCGTTGTCTAAGGCGGTTGTGTTGATCGAAGGGGCGTCCCGCCAGGCCATGACGGACATGGACGGGCGATTTATCATCGACAGCATTCCGCCGGGCCAACACCGCATCATGGTGTTGTCGCCCGTTCTCGACACGCTCGGGCTGTCGATGCGGACGCCGGCGTACACCTTCACCGCCGACAAGACGAACGAAGTCGACCTCAGCATTCCGAGTCCGGAACGTATCGCGACCGCGATCTGTCCGTCGGCGCAGCGCATGCGCGGTCCGGCGGTGATGGTCGGTTTCGTTCGCGACCCCGACACCAAGGAGCCCGCGATCGGCTCGAAGGTGCAGCTCGTCTTCAAGGAGGCGCAAATCATCGGCAAGCCGCAGGATCGCGTCCGTGAGACCACGGTCGACTCTTCGGGCTTGTACAAGATCTGCGGCCTTCCCGGCGACATGAGCGGCAAGGTGCAGGTCTTTCGCAACGGCGTGAGCTCGGGTGAAGTGCCCGCCGAAGTGACCAACGGGTTCCTCGCGCTGCGAGGATTCAGCATCGTTGGCAAGCACGCCGCGATGGTCGCCGTGACGGGCGACAGCGGAAAGACCAAGATGGTGGCGAAGGGTGCGGCGCGCGTCTCGGGCCGAGTGCTCGACAAGAAGGGAGCGCCGCTCAAGGACGCGCGCGTTATGCTGCAAGGCGGCGGCAACGTCGCGCTGACCAACGCAGCCGGCCAGTTCACGCTCGACAGCCTGCCGTCGGGGACGCAGGCGCTCCAGGTCCGGAGACTCGGATACTCCGTGACCGAGGTCGCGGTCGAGTTGTCGGCGCGAGAGCCGGCGCAGACGACCATCACGATGAGTGATGCCGCTCCGCTGCTGCCGACGATGCGCATTGAAGCGGCCCAGGACAAGGCGCTCTCGGACGTCGGTTACCTGGGGCGCAAACAAACCGGCATGGGCTACTTCATGGACGGCGATCAGATCAACAAGGACGCGATCTCTTTCGCCGACGTGATGCGGGTGGCACCGGGCCTCAAAGTGATGCCGCTGGGCGACGGCCGCACGTACGTGATCACCGACTCGCGCAACCCGGCGGGACAGGGCTGCGTGAACTTCTACGTGGATGGGACGCGCTGGACCGAAGTCACCCCCGGCGACATCGACACCTACGTGCGCCCGGACGAGCTGGTGGCCGTCGAGATCTATCACGGCTCGGAGGCGCCGGCGCAGTACACGACGCCGGGCCAGTCGAGCTGCGCCACGGTCGTCGCGTGGACGCGGGCGCGCATCCGCAGCACACCGAACAAGAGGCCCTAACGTGACGCGGAGCCGCTCGGCGTGAGCCCTCGCGTCCGCGTCTTCGCGCACAGCGAGATCGCGACGGAGTGCGACGCCTGCGGCGCCCGGTTTCACATCACGTCGGGCGGCGCGTGCGTGAAGTGCAGGCGCGTGCTCTGCGCGCGGCACCTCTACGGCTCGTGGCTGCGGCGCCTCGCCGTCGATTTCGGCGCCTCCGCCGTGTGCGTCACCTGCCGCCAGACGCCCGGAGTGTGAGCCGCACCGAGCCGCAGGATCCGGACTTCGAGCGCCGCGTTCGCGGCAGCTTCGACCGGCAACGCTTCATGGGAACGCTCGGCGCGCGGTTGACCCGCGTCGAGCCGGGCGAAGTGGACATCGAGCTCGCCGTGCGCGACGAGCTCACCCAACAGCACGGCTTTCTTCACGCCGGCGCGCTGGCGACCGTCGCCGACAGCGCGTGCGGCTACGCGGCGCTCTCGCTGATGCCGCCGGGCGCCGCGGTCTTGAGCATCGAGTTCAAGATCAACATGCTCGCGCCGGCGAAGGGCGATCGCGTCGTCGCCCACGGCCGCGTGCTGCGAGCCGGCAAGACGATCACGGTGTGTCGCGGAGACGTCGTCGCGCACTCGGCTGACGGCGAGCGATTGGTGGCGACGATGGTCGGCACGATGATGACCGTGCGCGACCGCGGTCTCACCGATTGACGTCGCGGATCAGCCGAGCAGCGTTTTCAGTTTGTCGAGCGCGATGTTGCCGCCGCTCACGACCGCGGCCACTCGCTGGCCCTCGCGCACCGGCACCGCGCGGGTGAGCACCGCGGCTGTCGCCGCCGCGCCGGCCGGTTCCGCGAGCAGCTTGGCACTGACGAGAAGCTCGCGCACCGCGTCGGCGATCACGTCGTCGTCGATCAGTACGACGTCGTCGACGTAACGGCGGATGATCTCGAAGTTCACCTGGCCCGTCATCGGCGCCGCGAGCCCGTCAGCGATCGTGTTCACCGACTCGAGCGTCACGGCGCGTCCCGCATCGAGGCTGAGCCGCGTCGACGGCGCGCCGCGCGGTTCGACGCCGAACACACGAATGCCGGGGTTCATCTCCTTGATCGCCACGGCCATGCCCGAGATCAAACCGCCGCCGCCGATGGGAATCACCACGGTGTCGAGGTCTCCCGCCTGCTCCACGAGCTCCATGCCGGCCGTGCCGGCGCCGGCGCACACGACTTCGTCATCGAACGGGTGGACGAAGACGAGGTTGCGTTCCTTCTCGAGCTCCCGGGCGCGCGCGATCGCCTGAATGCTCGTCTCGCCGTAGAGCACGACTTCGGCGCCGTATCCGCGGCTCGCCTCGATCTTGGCGGGCGACGCGGCCTCCGGCATGACGACGACGGCGCGGATCCCGGCGGAGCGCGCGCCCCACGCGAGCGCCTGCGCGTGATTTCCCGCCGACACCGTCACGACGCCGCGATCCCGCTCCGCGGCGCTCAGCCGGCTCAGTTTGTTCAGCACCCCGCGAACCTTGAAGGATCCGGTCTTTTGCAGGTTCTCGCATTTGAGAACCAGATGAACGCCGACGCGTTCCCCGACCCGGGTTGCCGACACGGTGGGCGTGACGTGGACGCGGCCGGCGATGCGTTGACGGGCGTCGCGTATTTCGTTCAGTCCGATCATCGCTGAAATATGAGACTCGCCGCCGCGAGCAACCACCCGGCGCGCGACGATGTGGGAAGGGCCGGTGTGATTACATTGGCACGTGCTCACACGACAGGACCGGATCGTCTTCGCCGGTACCATCGCCGCGGTCATCCTCACCGCCGCGCTGCGCATTGGCGGGGCGAACGACGTGTTGCGATTCATCGCCACGGCGGCGGCGCTCTCGCTGCTCGCGATGAACGTTTCGCGCGGCACCGAGCAGCTGGGCGGCCACCTCGGCCCGGCCGCGACGGGGATCTTGCAGGCCGCGCTCGGCAATCTTCCCGAGTTACTCGTCTGCACGTTCGCGCTGCGGGCGGGGCTCGTGTCAGTCGTCCAGGGCGCGCTGATCGGCTCGATCCTCGCGAACTCACTGTTGATCCTCGGGCTGGCGATTCTCGTCGGCGGACTCAAACACGGCCGCATGCTGTACGACTCGGAGTCGCCACGGCTCATCGTGTCGCTGATGATGCTCGCCGTCGCCGCGCTGACGATTCCGACGCTTGCCGCCGAACTGCACACGCCGGCGGCGGGGCATGAAAAAGCGCTGAGCGTTGCTTGCTCGCTGCTGCTCATCGCCGTGTTCGTGGCGAGCCTTCCCTTCTCCCTCGGCTCGAATCCCGAACGCTCGGCTCGCCACGTGAAGGTCACAGCGGGGGAACCCGAGTGGTCGATCATGCTGGCCACCGCGACGCTCGCCTGCGCATCGGTCGGCGCGGCCGTCGTGTCCGACTGGTTTGTGGAAGCCCTGGAGCCGGCGATTCGCGCGCTGCACATCTCGGAGGCATTCGCGGGAATCGTCGTCGTGGCCATCGCCGGTAACGCCGTCGAGAACGTGGCCGGAATCCGGCTCGCGGCGAAAAACCGGCCTCAGTACGCGATGAGCGTCGTCCTCAACAGCTCGCTGCTCATCGCGCTGGTCGTCATCCCGATTCTCGTTCTCTACTCAGTTGTCTTCGGCGGCGGAGCGCTGACGCTGGTCTTGCCGCCCCTGTTCATCGCGGCGCTTCTTCTGAGCACGCTGACGTCGGCGATCATCGTCAACGACGGCGAGGCCACGTGGATCGAAGGGGTTGCGCTCATGGGGCTGTACGGCATTATCGCCGCGGCGTTCTGGTGGGGATGAGACTCGACTCCGGGGGACATTGCGATGAAGGCGCTGAACGCGTTGACGATCCTGGCCGCACTCGCGACGAACGTGGGCGCGCAGTGGGTTCCGCAGCAAAGCGGAACGAACGCCGAGTTTCGAGGCCTGGTCGCGACCAGCGCATCGGTCGTCTGGGCAAGTGGGACCCGCGGCCGCGTCGCGCGCACGACCGACGGCGGTGCAACCTGGACGGTGGATTCCGTTCCGGGCGCGTCGGGCCTCGACTTTCGCGCCATCGCGCCACGCAACGACCGCCTCGCCTGGGTGGTCAGCGCCGGGCCGGCCGAGCAGGGGCAAGCGCAGATCTTTCGCACGACCGACGCCAAGAACTGGGTCAGGCAATTCACGACCTCACAAGCCGGCGTGTTCCTCGACGCGATCGCGTTCTGGGATGACCAACATGGAATCGCCTTGAGCGATCCGGTCGGCGGGAAACTGTTCATCCTGGCCACGGATGACGGCGGCACGACATGGAGTCAGGTTTCGACTGACGCGGCGCCTCCCGCGCTCACCGGAGAGGGCGCCTTCGCGGCGAGCGGAACGTGCCTCATCGTGCAAGGTTCGTCGAATGCCTGGATCGCAACGGGCGGCGCGGAGCGCGCTCGCATCTTCCGATCGACCGACCGTGGACGCACATGGCAAGTCGCCGATACACCGATCCACGCCGGCAACGCCGCCTCGGGAGTCTTCTCGGTCGCGTTCAGCGACGCGCGGCACGGTGTGGCCGTCGGCGGTGAGTATTCCAAGCCGAAGGGGGAGTTCGACAACGTCGCGATCAGCGACGACGGCGGCGCGACCTGGCGGCGAGCGCGCGGTCCGTTGCCGCGCGGCTTCATGTCGGCCGTCGCTTTCGTCCCGGCGTCAGGTGGGCGACAGCTTGTCGCCGTGGGATTGGCCGGTACCGCGCGGTCTGATGACGCGGGCGAGACGTGGGCGATGGTGGACACCGTCCCCTATAACTCGATAACGTTCGCTCCAAACGGCGATGGATGGGCAGCCGGTCCGCGCGGCCGAATCGCCAAGTGGTCACCAACGCCCGCCGCGAAGAAGCCGTAACTCAACGAGTCGGCACGCTTTCCCCGCCGTCGACTCTCGCGTCATCCCCCGGACGAGGACTCAAATGGCTGGTCGACGAACTCTGTTGGGTGCAGTTGCGTCGTTCATCGCGTTGTCGTGCGGGCACGGAGGCGCGAGCTCGACGCCGGCGCCGGCACGGGCCCCGAGCTCGCCGTCCCAAACCGCGGCCGGACAGCCGTCGTCCGGGCAGCAGATCACGACACTCGCTCCCCGCCGTCTACCGCCGTCGCGCGACAGCCTGGAAAAGCTGCGCGCCGTCTACGTCGCGCAGATCATGGGCGAGATCGCCGGCAAGGAGAATCAGCCGGCGGAGCAGGTGTTCAAGAACATTCAGGTGCTGAAGGGAATCACCGCGGCGGAGCTCGTGCACAAGATGGACAAGGAGTACGCGACGCCGCTCAGCTGGAATTGCACGAACTGCCATCGCCTCGCGAACCAGGGGAACTGGGCGAGCGACACGGCGCAGGACAAGAAGCGCGCGCGCTTCATGCAGCAGATGACGAACGACATCAACCTCGTGACGCTGCCCAAGCTTTACCCAAAGGACACCCCGAAGGTCACGTGCGCGACCTGTCATCGCGGCTACAACGAGCCGCCGCCGCCCGAGTATATGATTCCGGAACGCGGAAAGCCGGGCGGACTTCCGTTTCCCCCTCCTCGCGGCACGACCACTCCTCCGCCGGCCACGAAGCCACCCGGGGCCTAGCCTAACGCGAACCGCATTGCGCGAGCACTCGTTTCGGCTCGACCGCGCTCGGTAAGAGCGCTCGAGACGCGCGTGCCTGCGGTTTCGCCTTCGCGCACTCGCCGCGCGCCACGTACGCCTCCGCCAACTTGAGGCGTATTCGGTACGAGCCTGGATCGAGCCGCGCGGCGCGCTCGATCGTCGCCAAGCGAGAGTTCGCGCTGAACGTCGCGATCGCGGCCAGTTGCAAGGCACTGCGCCCGACGGCGACGATGCCGAACACCGTCGTCACCAGCAGCGCCGCGAATCGGAGCGCGGGACGCGCGATGATCGTGCGGTCGGAGAGCGGAGCCAAAGCGCCTGCCAGCGTCCAGACGAAATACGCCGGCGTCGCTATGATCAAGGCCGCGTCAAACGAACCGACGACGATCGCGGCCGTGAGCGTGCCGACGAGGGCCATCGACATCATCACGTGCTCCGCGTCCGCCATCTCGGTGCGCGGCCGCGTCGACCGCACGTCCATGTAGGCCCGCCGGAGCAACCCTAGAAGGACGACCGCCAGCGCGCCGAGCCCGATGACGCCGCGTTCCGACAGATACGCGACCCAATCGCTGCTCGGCCATGGATTCGCCGTCGTGCTTTCGTCCTGCGACAGCGACGGGTCGTTGCGCGACGCGTATTTGGGATACACCACCGGCCAATTCCCCGGACCCACGCCGAGCAACGGATGCGTCTCGGTCATGTGGAGCGAATTCGTGTACTGGATGAGGCGGCCGTGTCCACTTCCCTCTTTGTAGTTCACTAAACCGACGGCCGAGTCGATGTACGGCGTGTCGCTTTTCCATTCGAGCCGGTTCGGCAGGAAGATCGCCGCCAGCGCGCCGAGGAGGGCCGCGATGCCGAGGTACGAAAGACGCGGCAACGTTCTCGCGCCTTTCCACTGGCCGTGACTCAGCGCCGCGGCGACGACCACCGCGCCGATCGACACGATGACGGCGAGCCACGCCGCCCGGCTCCGCGACATGGCGAGCACCGCGGCAACCGCCACGCTTCCGACAATGCCGATCACGACGGTCGCCGGCCGGCGCGCCGTCACCGTCGTGAACACGATGACCGGGATGCCGATCGCGCACAGATGCGCGACGAAGTTCCTGTTGCCGAACGTTCCACCAGGAGCGCGGTTCAGGCTGAAGTAGTCGCTGCGGAGTCCGTACGCCTGCGCGAGCGCGGTCAGCGCGCCGATTATGACCGCGGCGGCGAGCGCCGTGAGCAGCGGCCGTGCGAGGCCGGCACGCCGGATCGCGACCGCGCACCAGAACAGGGCGGCGCCCCCGGCCGAGATCGCGAGCGCGCGTTCGGCGGCCCACGGATTGGCTGCGGCGAACGCCGACACCAGCCCGGCCACGAGGAACAGCACGAGCGCGAGATCCACCATCGTCAGCGAAACGCGGACGAGCCGCGCGACGACGAGCAGCGACGCGGCGGCGGCGCAGAGCAGCAGCACGAGCTCCTTCGGGACGAAGTAACGGTCGAGGTCGAAGGGTTTGTACGTCGTCGCGGCCAGGACGATGGCGATCGCGCCGAACTGCAGAATTCTTAGCGGCCGGCGATCGCCGGTAGTCTCGGCGGGCGGGTTCGTGTAGGGCGGGACGTGCATGTGCTCGGAAACAAATCAGGCGGCCGCGCCCGGCGCCAGCACGGACGAGCGCAAGAAATGCCACGTGGTACGGCTGTTGTAAGAAGCTGAAGCCATCCGAGGGCTCGGCACGGATGGCGCCGCTAGCTTTCGCCCATCGGCGGCTGGGCTCCCCGCCGCCGCGACGGGGTAAGAGGTCGGGCAGGCACAACACCCTCGAAGCTCCTCATTCGCACCAGGCAAATGACAATTTTGAGATCGCACGCCGCGGCGTTCGTCGCCGCCTTGGTTGCCGCCGTTCCGCTGGGAGCACAGTCCGCGGGTCAAGCAACGCGCGCCGGAACAGTCAACCCGATCAACCGGTTCGACCCGACGGGCGCCCCCGACACTTCGATCTTCGCGCCGCTCAACCTTCCGAACGGAAACATCTATCGGAGCGGTGACGGATCGCCGGGGCCGAAGTACTGGCAGCAGCACGCCGACTACGACCTGCATGGAACGCTCGACACCGCCGCGAAGGCGCTCAAGGGCGAGATGCTGCTGCGCTACACGAACAACTCGCCGGACACGCTGCGATTCGTCTGGTTCCAGGTCGAGCAAAACGCGTTCAAGGACAAGTCGCTGAACTCATACGTGTTCCCGGCCGAGTCGCGGTTTGGCGCACGGAACTTCGAGGGCGGCGACTTCATCGACCATTTCAACCAGGTTTCGGGCGCGGCGAAGAACGGCGCGGCCAAAGGCGCGGGCGTTCCCCTCAAGACTCGCGTCGAAGGCACGGTGATGAAGGCGGATCTCGCGACCCCGCTTCCACCGGGGCAGACGACCACGTTCGACGTCGCCTGGCACTTCAACATCCCCGAGCACGGCGCCGACCGCATGGGGCGCGACGGCGCGCTGTACGAGCTCGCGCAGTGGTATCCGCGCGTCTGCGTCTTCGACGATCTGCGCGGATGGAACACCGAGCCGTATCTCGGGCAGGGCGAGTTTTATCTCGAGTACGGAGACTTCAACCTCTCCGTGACCGTGCCCGCGGGGTACATCGTCGCCGCGACCGGGACGCTTCAGAACCCGACCGAAGTGCTCACGCCGACACAGATATCGCGTTTGGCGCAGGCGTCGAAGTCCGACACGCCGGTGCACATCATCACGCAGGACGAGTTGAAGAACGGCACGGCGCGCCCCAAGGGCACCGCCGGAATGCTCACCTGGCGGTTCACCTCACACAACGTGCGCGACGCGGTGTGGGCGGCATCGCCCGACTACATGTGGGACGCGTCGAGCTGGCAGGGACACATGGCCTTCGCGTACTATCGGCCGAGCGCGATCGAGCCGTGGAAGGACGCGGCGGACATGTCTCGCATGTCGATCAACGAGTACTCCGACAGGTGGTTCGCGTATCCCTATCCGCAGATCAGCGCCGTCGAGGGGCCGATCAGCGGCATGGAATACCCGATGCTCGCGATGGAAGACCGGAATCCGGAGAAGTACTCGCTCTACAACGTGATCACCCACGAGATCGGGCACATGTGGTACCCGATGATCGTCGGGTCGAACGAGCGGATGCACATGTGGCAGGATGAAGGGTTCAACACCTTCATCAACTATTTCTCGGAGGCGCGGCGCTTCCCGGAGAAGGGCTCGTACGATCAGCGCGTAGCGCACGATCGACGCGAGGTCGAGGCGTTCATGCAGCACAACGTCGATGAGCCGCTCGAGGTGCAACCCGATCGCATCGAGCCGCAGCTGCTCGGCGAGAACGCGTACGTGAAGACGGCGGTTGGCCTCGCGCTCCTGCGCGACGAAGTGCTCGGTCCGGAGGCGTTCGACGACGCGTTCCGCGAATACACCCGCCGCTGGGCGTTCAAACATCCGAGTCCGGCCGACTTCTACCGGACGATGGAGAATGTGAGCGGCAGGCGGCTCGACTGGTTCTTCCGCCAATGGTTCATCGAGAATCCGCACTTCGACGTCGCCGTCGACTCGGTTCGCCAAAAACAGGTCGGCGACATCGATTCGGTGCAGGTCTTCTACGGAAACCACGCGCGCGGCGTGCTGCCCTTGCACGCGCGCTTCACGTTCAGCGACGGCTCCACGGAGAACGTCGACTATCCGGCCGAGATCTGGAGCACGGACGCGATCAGCTACGACCGACTGTACGGGTGGAAGGGAAAGAAGATCACCAAGATCGAGGTCGACCCCGACAAGCGGAGCGTGGACACCGACCGGTCGAACAACGTCTGGCCACGGTGACGACGCAGCTCACTCGGACCGTAATGCAATAGCCGGATCGACCCGCGCGGCGCGCCGCGCGGGTACGATCGCGGCGACGACGGCAACCGCGGCGAGCACCACGCCGACGGTCGCGAACGTGAGTGGGTCGTCGGCGCGAACCTGGTACAAGATGGATCCCGCCAGCCGCGTGAGAGCCAGCGCCGCTCCGAGCCCCAGCGCGACGCCGACCGCGGCCATGCCCAGCGTTTCGATCATCACGAGCCGCACCACGTCGGCGCGCGCCGCGCCGAGCGCGATTCGGATTCC
Organism: Gemmatimonadaceae bacterium; assembly: GCA_036003045.1. Taxonomy (NCBI): domain Bacteria; kingdom Pseudomonadati; phylum Gemmatimonadota; class Gemmatimonadia; order Gemmatimonadales; family Gemmatimonadaceae; species Gemmatimonadaceae bacterium. The sequence goes on along the minus strand of DASYSS010000048.1, from coordinate 33,904 downwards.
GAGTTCGTGCGTTCGACGTTCCACGGTGTACGACAGAACGCCCAATACACCGACGGCGGCCAACAGCACGGCAAGCGCGGCGAATCCGCCGAGCAGGATGGCGACGAACCGATTGCTCGCCATCGAGCGCGTGAGCGCGTCGTCCATCGTCGTGACGTTGGCGAGCGCGATCGCACCGTCGAACGTCCGCAGCTCTCGCTTGATCAGCGCCAGCGTGGCCGCCGGGCCGCCGCGCGCGCGCACCGTGATGATCCCCCCATGCCACGCGTTCCTCTGCGCGTAGGGTACCCAGACGAGTGAGCGGGCCGTGTCGCGCGCGCCGTAGTATTTCACGTCGTTCACAACCCCGACGATCTCGCGTTCGATCTTCTCGTCGCGAGAAGACATCGCGCGCTTTCCCAGGGCATTCTCGCCGGGGAACATCTTCTTCGCGAAATACTCGTTCACGATCATCACGGGCGCCGACGCCGAATCGTCGCGCGCGGTGAAGTCCCGGCCCCGGACGATCGGCATGCCGAGGGCGGCGAAATAGCCCGGCGTCACGACCGTCCAGTTGATCGTCACCTCGTTCGCCGGCGACGGCTCCCGGCCTTCGGCGACCATCGAACGACCGAGATAGAACCCTCCGGCGCCGAGCGGACTCGCGCTGGCGATGCCCGCGGCATCCACGCCGGGCGACGCCGCGAGGCGGTCGCGTAACCCATAGATGAGCGAAATGGTTTTCGCGCTGGTGTTGTAGCGGACGCCCGGCAGTGAGATGGACGCGGTGAGAACGCCGCGCGTCTGGAAACCCGGATCGGCGCCGCGCAGCCGCATCATGCTCCGAGTCGCGAGGCCGGCGCCGCAGAGCAGTATCACGGACAACGCCAACTCGACCACCACGAGGGTGCGGCGCGTCTTGGCCCCCCGTCGCCCGCTGGCGCGCGTACCGCCGTCCGCGAGCACGCCGTGCGGGTCACCGCGCGCGGCGTGCACTGCCGGCACGACGCCGAAAACGAGCGCCACGGCCACCGAAGCGGCGAGAGCGAAGACGAGCGCCGTCAGATCGAGCGTGGCTTGCTCGATCCGTGGCACGTCGGGTGGGGCCGCGGCGACGACGACTGTCACGAGCAAACGCGCCATGAGCACGCCAAGCGCGCCGCCGGCGAGCGCGAGCGCCCCGCTCTCGATGAACGCCTGCCGCACGATGCGCCAACGGCTCGCGCCGAGCGCGCGGCGCACGGCGAGCTCGCGTTGGCGCGCCGTCGCCCGAGCGAGTTGCAGGTTCGCGGCGTTCACGCAACCGATCAGCAACAAGAAGCTCACGGCGCCGAGCAGGATCCAGAGTACGCGCGGCGTGGTCGCACCAAGCAGCGACTCCATGATCGGCGTCGGAACCATCGTGATGTCCTTGCGAATCGCCGGCTGCTCCGCCGCGACACGGGCGGCGAGCGCCGCCATCACGGTTCGCGTGTGCTCGATCGACACGCCGGACTTGAGACGCGCGATCCCTTGGAATATGAAGTTGTCGCGCCGCTGAAGGTCGGGGTCCTGCTCGGTCGTGAAACGAAGAGGAACCCAGACGTCGACGTCGATCGGCCAGCGTGCGCCGGCGGGCAACACGCCGACGATCTGCCGTTTGAGACCGTTCATCTCGATGGTCGAGCCGACGGCGTCGGCGCGCGCGCCGAATTGGTCGCGCCAGAAGCGGTCCGAGACGACGATGGCGCGCGGCGCGTTGACGTCGAAGTCGACGGCTCGAAGGGCGCGGCCCTTCGCCGGTGGCGTTCCGAGCGCGTCGAAGAACTGCGGCGACACCGCCGCGACCGACACGCGCACGGGTTCGCCCGCGCCGGTCAGATCCATGTCGGTGCCTTGATACGCGGCGACCGCGTCGAACACATGGTTGTCGCGCCAGTCCATGAAGTCGGCGTACGTGAGGCCCCAGGCATTTCCCGTCGTCATCAGCTGTGCTTCCGGGATCACGATGCGCTCGGGGTGTTCGAACGGCAGCGGAGCGAGCAACACGGAATGCACGACGCTGAAAATCGCGGTCGTCGCCCCGATCCCCAGCGCCAGCGTCGTGATCGTAGCGACGCTGAAGCCGACGCTCCGGCGAAGCGACCGCACGGTCTGCACGATTTCACGTCCGATGAACGACATGCGCTCTCCCATGCCGAGCGGCGCCCGGCTCGATTCGTAAACGGTCTCTCCGGCGCGCAGCTCGCGCGCCCACTCGGCGATGAGCGTCGCCGTGACGTCGCCGAGCGCACGCCGCCACACGCGGAGGCGCGATTCGCCCGCCCTTGTCGCCTCGTCGAACCGCTCGCGCTGAAACGCGAGCATCGCCTCCCCGTACCGCCGCCGAAAATCCGGCGGATAGAGGCGCATGAGCGCGCGAATGAGCCCCGGCGCGTCCCCTCCCTTCACCGGAGGCGTGGGGTCGGTCATGTGCGGGCCGGCGCGATGATACGGCGCTCTTCGGCCAAACGGACCAGCTCGCGCATGCGCAGCATCTCGGCGGCGAGCACGCGCCGGCCGCGGGTCGTCAACTTGTAGTGGATGCGGCGAGGATCCTCGGCGGCCGTGCGCCGCGCCGAGGCCGGCTCGATCAGTCCGTCGGATTCGAGGCGGCGAATGTGGCGATACAGACCGCCCGCCTCGAGCTCGATGCGTCCTTCACTGTGATCGAGAATGTCCTGGCGGATGCCGTAGCCGTGGCGGTCGCCGGCCGTGAGCATCGTGAGGATCAGCGTTTCGACCGGTTTGAGCGGCAGCGACGACTCGAACGACGGCTCGGATCGGGCGGGCGTCATTGGGTGCGGTGGCTAGAGTCAATCCGACTATAGCCGTTTCGACACCTCGACGGCGCGAAGGGTTGGGATCAACTTGCGGCCATGTCCAGACTCGTCGTTCGATGCTTTGCCGTCTCCCTCGACGGCTACGGCGCCGGCACGCATCAAGACCTCGAGCACCCGCTCGGCGTGCGAGGCCCCGAGCTCATGGAGTGGTTCTTCCATACGCGCATGTGGCAGCAGATGCACGGCGAGTCGGAAGGAGAAACGGGCGTCGACAACGACATGGCGACGAAGGCGTTCGACAACCTCGGCGCATGGATCCTCGGCCGGAACATGTTCGGACCGATTCGCGGTCCTTGGCCCGACGACAAATGGAAAGGCTGGTGGGGAGATGAACCGCCGTATCACGTACCGGTCTTCGTGCTCACGCATCATGCGCGAGACCCGATCCAAATGGCCGGCGGCACGGAATTCCGTTTCGTCACCGACGGAATTCAATCGGCGCTCGAGCAGGCAAGAGCCGCGGCCGGCGGACGCGACGTCCGCGTGGGCGGCGGCGTCTCGACCATCCGCCAGTATTTGCAAGCGCAACTCATCGACGAGCTGCACCTCGCGGTGCGACCGATCTTACTCGGCCAAGGCGAGAATCTCTTTCAGGGGCTCGACCTGCGCGCGCTCGGCTATCAGGGAGTCGAATCCATTCCGGGGCGACGCGCGACTCACGTGATCCTGCGGAGAACCGAGGCGCGCGAGGAAAGCCGAATCCCCGAGTCCGCCGGTCTGAGCTCGCCGCGCGCGTAAGCGGTCAGCGCTTCTTCGCGAGAATCGTCCCGCGGCACGCGCGCGCGCCGCAGTTGCACGGATAGCGACGCTTGGCCGCCGGAGTGTGCCGCTCCTCGAGTACGAAAGCGTAGTCGTACGCCAACTCCTCGCCCGGTGCGATGTCCCGGATCGCCTCGATGAAGATGCGCGCGTCGTCGATCACCGCGTCGCAATTCGGCGTGCATGAGTGGTTGATGAAGCGCGCCTCGTTGCCGTCGACGGCCGCGTCGATCACGACGTCGTCGTCGATCGCGAACAAAAAGGTGTGGTGACGCGCCTGGGACTCGTCGTCCGGATAGCGCGAGTCGGCCTCTTCGGTCGAGATCCGTTCGCCGGTGTATTCGATGAGGCGCGTGCCTTTGCGGATGGGCCGCGTGGCGAACGCCCCAACTCCTTGGATCGGCGAGGACCGGATCTCGAACGGCAACTCTTTTTGCACCGGCCCGACGTGCCTCGGCGCGGCTCTCGGCGCGCGGTCGCGCGTGCGTCTCACGTCGGCGTGTGGCGGGATTGAACGTGGGTCACGCCGCCCGAGATGATGAACGCCATCACCGCCGCGGCATCGGCCTCGATGCGCTGTACCCGATCGGCTGGAACGACGAGGATGTGTCCGGCCAATCCATATGATTGCGGCATGTATACCGATACGTGTCCCGACACGCCCAATGACGCGAGCGAGTCGGAGGTCAAGAACGCGAGCACCTTGAGCGAGCCATCCGCCGACAGAGAAACGAGCACAGGCTTGTCGAAGCGCCGTTTCTCCCCGACGAACGCGTTCAGCATGTCCTTTGCCGACGAATACAGAAGTCGCACGAAAGGCAGCTTCTCGAACACTTCGTCGAGCGCGCCGAGTACGCCGCGCGTAATGAGCCCCGACGCGAAATACCCGACGACCGTGATCAGCACGATGGTGATCAGGAAGCCGACGCCCGGGATCGTCAGGCCGAGCCATCCGTCGATCGTCCTGAAGACCAGGACGCAGACGTAGACGGTAATCGCGAGCGGGGCGACGACAACCAGGCCCCGGAGGAAGTAGTTGAGAAGGCGCGCCATGCAGAGGCCAATATTAACGCGCCCGATAACCGGACGCGGCTAGCGCGGTGGCTTGAGGGTGAGGTACACCGCGCCCCCGGTCGGCGTGAGGGTTCCATATGCGAGCCTGAGCGACTCGGGAAGTCGCGCCATCATCGCCCGCACGCCCACGCCGATGCGTCCTCGGTCGCCCGCGATCAGGTCTCGCGTGACGCCGATCGTGACCTCGCGAATCGTAAACGACTGCGAGAGATCGCCGCCAAGGAATCCGAGGTCGTCGGCCGTCTTCTGCACCTGCTCGACCCGGCCGAACACCGCCGATTTCGATCCCAGCTCCAGCGTGGTCTCCAACAAAGCGCTGGCGCCAAGGTGATGAAGGGGTGCGACGGCACTGGGATCGTGGACGTGCTCGCGCGCCCCGTGGTGGTGGACGTCGAGCCCCCACACCAACGCGGTGGACCATGTTCCCCCGTTTACGCCTCGGAGCGCCGTAAGGACGGACGCGCCGTAGCGCTGCATGCCGGTGCCCGGATCGAGTGGATCGTGATCGAACAGGTATCCGCTCCACGCCGAGAGCACCACTCGATCGGTCGCGGCGACCGAAAGGCGCGCCGAGTATGAATCGAGTCGCCCGCCTGCGTAGTCCGGGAGATTGTCACCCGCGTCAGACTCGCGTGCGTTGAACGCCGAGCCTTCGATCTTCACCCGGCTCGTGTAAAGCCCCGCGGTAACGACGCCGTTCTGGTCGTGGGTCGCATCCTCCCAGTGATGGGCCAGCGGAGCGAACGGATCGTCCGCCGCCGACGGCCGGTGCGTGAATGCGACGGGACCGATCGCCGGCTCGCCAACCGCGGCGGCGTACGCCTCGACGGCTACTCCTCGAATGATCGGCTGGTCGTACTCGAGGGACAGCTGCATGACGGCGGGATGCGGGTGCTGCCGGTTGGAGATGCGCGAATCCTGGTACGAGCCTCCGCTCTGCAGCAGCTCGGGATATCCGCGCGGCCCGTCGACGAACGACTCGAGGCTCGTTCCCAACGTGACGCCGATCACGCCGGGGCCAACCGCTCGGAGCGCGTGCGCCATCTCCCAGTCGACGAGGCCGAACTGCCGCCCGCCGTGTATCGTCGTCTGCGTGTCGTATTGCGCGAAGACCGCGCCGTGCAGCATCACGCTCCATCCGCCGATCGCGGCGTGGAACATCGGTACGCGGGACGAATCGGGAAGCCACGACGTTCCGGATCCCGGCTTGGCTGCCGCGAGCCCGAGCGGGAGTGTCGGACCAGAATTCGTCCCCATGTGCATCATGTCGTGCTGCGCAGCGAGCGGCGCGATCGTTGGCTCGAGCGCCGCCGGCAACAGCACAGCGAGCACGAGCATTCGGAGGGACATCAAACTGTCGGCGGCCCAATTGTCTGCATGTTCAGCCTATCCGAACACGAGCTCCACGGTTCCACAATAGGCGTTGGTGACGCGTAAATTTTGCCGATGCCCGATTATCGCGCCTCCGTCAGACATCTCAAGAAGGTCGATCCGGTGCTCGCCCGCGTGATCGAGCAGGTCGGTCCGTGCCGCCTGCCGCTCCGCCGCGAAGGGACACACTTCCAGGCGCTCGCGCGGTCGATCGTATTTCAACAACTCTCAGGAAAGGCGGCTGGAACGATCCATGGCCGCTTCGCCGCGCTCTTCGCGAGCGAAGGACCCGAGCCGGTTTCACTGCTCGAGTTCACGGACGCCCAGTTGCGTGGTGTCGGACTGTCACGGCAAAAGATCGGGTATCTGCGCGATCTGGCTGAAAAGGTTGTCGCCGGTGGCTTGCCGCTGGACGAGGTCGACCGCATGAACGATGACGAGCTCATCGCTCACCTCGTTCAAGTGAAAGGAATTGGTCGCTGGACGGCACAAATGTTCTTGATGTTCCGCCTCGGTCGTCGCAACGTACTGCCGGAACTCGATCTGGGGATTCAAAACGCGATCCGACGCGCGTATGGGAAGCGAAAGCGACCGAGCCCCAAACAAGTCCGCGCGATCGGCGCGAAGTGGAGTCCGCACAGCACAGTCGCGTGTTGGTACCTATGGCGATCGCTCGAGAACGGAGATGGCCAAGGTGGGGGCGCGACCTGACGGTGCCGCACGGCGAGACGTGACCGCGACGACTCTACCGGCGCCGAGCTTCGCTGAACGGGCTTCACCAACGCAACTTCCCCTGGAGCGGAAGCTGCCGTTGCTGGTGCTCGCTCTCTTCAGCGTGATCCTGGGCGCCTGGGCGATCGTGTCGTACTACGAGACGCGCCGCGCGGCCGAAACGGCCGCCGCTGAGCGGTTGTCGAGCCTCGCGCGAATCGTCGGTACGACCGTCGAGGGACTCAACACGATGCGCCTCGGCACGCTCCTATCGGCCGCGCGCGACACCGCGGTTCTCTCGGCGCTTCGCTCTCCTGGCCGTCCGCTCACGCCAGCGGTGGAACGCGCGCTCTCGCCGGCACCGGCACCAGCCGCGAACGCATCGTTTGCGGCCACACCGCAACCTGCCGCCGCCCAGCTCTGGACCGCTGACGGACGCGTCGTCGGAAACCTCGACGCCGAGCTGCCGCCGGCGACGCGCGCGTTTCGCGACAGCCTGCTGCGTTTTCCGCCGGGCGCTCGCGACTCGAGTCTCGTCAGCGGGATCTACACCAGTGGTCGCCAGTCGAATGTGTGGATGGTCGCGGTCGCGCGCGACGCCGACGGCAACCGCGTCGGATACGTCGTGCAGCACCGCCGGTTCGGTGCGACGACACAGATCAATCAACGGATGCACGACCTCGTGGGTGCCGGCGGCTCGGTCTACGTCCACAATGTGAGCGGTTCCAATTGGGTGCTGGTCAGCGGTGAACCGGTGACCGCGCCACTCAGGCACCGTGAGTTGTTCGACAGCCTCGGTCTCGTGGAGCGACCTGGAGTCGGCACGATGCTCAGCGCGACGGCGCCCGTGCATGGTTCGCCTTTGCTCGTGTCGATCGAAGAGCCTCTCGCCACCATTCTGTCCACGCAGACCGCTTCGCTCCGCATCCTCGGCGGCCTCGCGCTTCTCTTCGCCGCAACCGGCGCGTTCCTCTCCTGGATTGCGACGCGACGTCTCGTCCGTCCGCTCACGGAGCTCACCGACGCCGCGGAAGCGATCGCCAACGGCGAAGTCGCTTGGCGAGTGGACGTCGGCCGCACGGACGAGATCGGCCGTCTGGGCGCGGTGTTCAACCGGATGGTGCAACGCGTCGAGGATTCCGCCGCCGCGTCGGCCGGCGCCGTCGCGCGACTCACCAAATCGGTCGACACGCAGGAGTTTCTCGCCGAGGCGAGCCGCATCGTCGCCGGCTCGCTTTCCGATGAGCGGCTTCTCGCCGATTTGGCTCGTCACTGCGTGCCGCGCCTCGCCGACTACTGCACGATCCACGTCGCGGAGGACGACGGAACGGTTCGTCGCATCGCCACGGTGCATCGCGATCGGCTCAAGCAGGAGGCGGTCGTCGACCTCGTTCGGCGGTTCAAGTATCGCGTCGACGGGCCGGGCGAAGTTCCCGAGGTCATCCGCACGCAGCGGCCGATGATCGTTCCGGTCATCGATCGCGAGGCCGTTCGCGCATCGATCGACTCGGAGGACATGAAGCGATTGCTTCAGCAGGTCGCCCCGAACTCCTTCATGTGCATCCCGCTCATCGCGCGGGGCCGTGCATTCGGCGCGATGTCGTTCACGATGACGACCTCGGGACGCCGTTTCAGCGAAGAAGATCTCGAGATCGCCACCGAAGTCGTGCGCCGCACCGCGGTGGCGATCGACAACACCCTCATCTATCGGCGGTCTCTCGATCTGCGACTGGAAGCGGAATCGGCGAGCAACGCCAAATCGGATTTCCTCGCGAAGATGAGCCACGAGATTCGCACGCCGATCAACGCGATGATGGGCTACGCCGAGCTGCTGCAAATGGGGATCGCCGGTCCCGTGACGGCGGCGCAGGCGACGCAGCTCTCGCGCATCCGCGCCAGCGGCGAACACCTGACGTCGATGATCGGCGAGATTCTCGACCTGTCGAAGATCGAAGCCGGCCGCATGGGCGTGGAATCCGCGGTCGGAGTCGTCGGCGACGTGGCGGAAGCGGCGCTCGGGCTCATTCGCCCGGCCGCCACGACCAAAGGCGTCGATCTCGACGCTCGGCTCCAGGGTATCCCGAGGACGACCTATGTGGGCGACCCGCAGCGCGTTCAGCAAATTCTCACGAACCTCCTCGGCAACGCGGTCAAGTTCACGCCTGCCGGCGGCTGCGTGTCGATCGCCTGCGGCAGCGCCAAGAAGACCGTCGTCGAGGAGCGGCCGGCCTCGCCGTGGGCGACGATCACCGTCCAAGACACGGGCGTGGGAATCGCTCCGAGCGATCTCGAGCGGATCTTTCAGCCGTTTGTGCAGGTGGACGGCGGCTACACCCGCTCACACGGCGGCACCGGCCTCGGACTCACGATCAGCCGGAATCTCGCTCAGATGATGGGCGGCGACATCACGGTCGAAAGCGTGCTGGGCGAAGGCTCGCGATTCACCGTGTGGCTGCCCACGCCGCTCCCGATGGGCAACTGACGGCGCACCCGGCGGCTAGCTTTGTAGCATGGAAGTCGCTTCCGTTCCGACCGAAATCACCGACCCAGTCAACGCGCGCATCCTCGCCGTTTCCGAGGATCGCATCGCGGGCTTTTTGATCGACCCGTTCGTCGAGATCGCGCGCCTCGCCGAGCTCGACGTCGCGACGGTCCACGAGCGCCTCCGCGCGATGCTCGCCGCGAAGACGATCCGCCGAATCCGGCAGACGCTCATGGCGACCAACCTCGCGCCCGGGGCGCTGGTTGCCTGGCGCGTGCCGGCCGATCGCCTCGACGCGGCGTTCGACTTCATGTGGAAGGAAGATCCGTTCTCCGGGCACATCGTGATCCGTTCGACCGACGCCGAAACGACCGGATCGGCGTTTCGTCTCTGGACCACGCTCAAGATACCGCAGGGATTTTCGATGTCGCGCCACTGTGACGTGCTCGCGGCACGAGTCGGCGCGGAGACCTTCCGCGTCATGCCGGCGAAACGGCTGTTCGCGCTCGGCGTCGGCCACGTCCGGCGACGGGGCATCGAACCGGGAAGCAAGACCGACGAACCCGGACAGGTGATCGACACGAATATCGTCGAGTTGAGCGACCTCGAGTGGCGCGTGCTCGAGCCGCTCAAGCGTGAGTTCGCCGTAGATGAGATCGTCGACGACCCCTGGCAGGGCCGCGCGGCCGAAGCGCGGTTGCCGCTGCACATGTTCGCGATGGTCGCGCGCTCGCTCAACGAGCGCGGCGTGATCGGACGCTTCTCGACCTTCCTCGAGCACGTGAAGCCGTCGGCCGGCGGGACACGCGTCACGCGCTACAACGCGCTCTTCCACTGGCGGGTACCGCCGGGCCGCGAGATCGAAGCGGGGCGCGAGATCGGACGTCATCACATCCTCACGCACGCATATTGGCGCGAGGGCGGGCCCGACTTCGCCCACGTGAACATCATGGCGGTCGCGCACGGCACCGAGAAGCCGACGGTGCTCGCCCACAAGGCGGCGATCGACGCGCATCTCGAGGCGATCGGCATGCCGGTGTCCTACACGAACGTGTTCTGGGGCGGGCGAAGCGAGATCAAGCCGTCGGAGATCTCGCCCGCCGCTTACGTGCGCTGGTGCGAGGCGATGAGGATCGACGCCGCGACGATGCGCGGCTGAACGCTCAGCGCTCGTTCTTGTAGACTTTCCCGCCCTTCATCACGAACTGCACGTTCCGCAGGGTCGTGATGTCTTTCGTCGGATCGCCGCGAACCGCGATGATGTCCGCCTGCAACCCGAGCGCGATCGCGCCGATCTCGTTGCCGAGGTGCATGGACTCGGCCGTGAGCGACGTCGCCGACGTGATCGCGTCCAATGGCGACTGCCCGCCGTCTTTCACACGGCACACCAGCTCCTCGGCGTTTCGGCCGTGCGCGCCGGCGACGGCGTCGGTCCCGAAGATCACCTTGAGGCCCGGCGTGTGAATCGCACGCTTGTACATCGCGGCGGCCAGCGGCAGCGCCTTTTCCATCGCCGCGAAACCGGCCTCGTTGTAATTGCCGATCCCTTCGTACTTGGCGCGATTGTCGAGGTAGTTGCGGAAGACGAGGCACACCTGCGGGTCGAAGTAGACGCCCTTGTCGGCCATCAACTTGAGCACTTCGTCGTTGGCGAACACGCCGTGCTCGATCTGATTGCAACCCGCGTTCACGGACGCCTTGATGCTCTCCGAGCTGTGCGCGTGGACCATCGTGCGCATCCCCTGCGCTTTCGCTTCGCCGCAGAGCGCCGAAAGCTGCGCGTCGCTCATGGTCTGTGCGCCGCCGTCGCGGATGCTCTTCGAGGCGAAGATCTTGATGACGTCGGCGCCTTGCGTTTTGCGCTGTCGCACGAGCGCGCGAAGCGTGTCGGGCTCCAGTCGCTCGTTGTTGAACGGGCTGAGCGATGTGAGCACGCGGGGACCAGGCACGCCGCCGCTCGCGATCCACTCGCGCAGATCCTTGTCCTCGGGATCGCCCGGGCTCTGAATCGTCGTGAACCCGGCCATGAGCGTCGCGTAGGCGTTGGCGGCCATCGACAACATCGATTCGACGGGCGTGTCGCCATCGGCGCGCGTGTGGTAACGCCCCTGTCTATTGAAGTACCACGACAGGTGCGCATGCGCGTCGATCAGGCCGGGTAGGAGCGTGTAGCCCTTCAGATCGTAGGTCGGCGTTCCGCTCGCGGTCTTGTCGATGCGAACGATCTTCCCGTTCTCGACGACGACGTCTCCGCCCTGGATCACGTTGCCCTTGCCGTCGACGATTCGGTCGGCGCGGATGATGATCGGAGCGGATTGAGCGTTCATGTAGTAGTTGCGCGAGCGACTGAGCGGATTCGGGAACGTCACCGAGACCGGTTGGGCGGACGCGAACGCGGGGACGGCGGCGGCGAACAGCGCGAGCAGCGAGCGCATGACGATTCTCTCGGGTGAGACCGAGAGACAATACCGCGGGTCGCCGCTGGATTCCAGACGCGGCGTCAGGCCGCCGCGTAGACCTCGAACAATCCCGCGGCGCCCATCCCGCCGCCGATGCACATCGTCACGAGACCCGTCCCGCCGCCGCGCTTCCCTAGCTCGTGGACGAGCTGCGTCGTCAGCTTCGCGCCCGTCGCGCCCAACGGATGCCCCAGCGCGATCGCGCCGCCGTTCACGTTCACCTTCGACTCGTCGAACCCGAGCTCGCGCACGACCGCCACGACCTGCGCCGCGAACGCCTCGTTGAACTCGATCAGCTTCACGTCGTCGAGCTTGATGCCGGCACGCTTGAGCGCCTTCGGCACCGCCTTGATCGGGCCGACCCCCATCACGTCCGGCTCGACGCCCGCCGCCGCGAACTTGATGAAGCGGGCGAGCGGCTTGAGTCCCAACTCGTTCGCTCGTTCCGCCGTCATCAGCAGAACCGCCGCCGCACCATCCGAGTAGGGGCTCGCGTTACCGGCGGTGACCGTGCCGTTGACCTTGAACGCCGGTCGCAGCTTTGCGAGACCCTCGATCGTCGTGTCGGGACGCGGAAGCTCGTCGCGCTCGAACTTCGTCGTGGTCTCGGTTTTCTCGGCGCCATTCCACGTCGCGCGCTCTACGTCGACGGGCACGATCTGCCCGTCGAACGCTCCGCTGCTCAAGGCGCGCGCAGCCTTTTGCTGACTCCCCAAAGCCCAACGGTCCTGGTCCTCGCGCGTCACCTTCCATCGCTCGGCGACGCGCTCCGCCGTGTAGCCCATGCCGATGTACGACTCGGTGATCTCGGGATCGAGCCGCGTGTGATAGCCCGACATCGGCACCTGGCTCATCATCTCCACACCGCCCGCGAGCGCGACGTCCGCCATGTCGCTCATGATTTCTTGGGCGGCGAGTGCGACCGTTTGTAAGCCCGAAGAGCAGAATCGGTTGATGGTCGCGGCGGGCACGCTGACCGGCAGTCCCGCGCGCAACCACGCGAGCCGCGCGACGTTGAGCCCCTGCGTCGCCTCGGGCATCGCGCACCCCCAGTACACGTCGTCGATCGCCGCGGGATCAATCCCCACACGATCGATCGCCGCTTTCATCATCGCCGCAGAGAGATCGACGGCGTGAACGTCCGCGAGAGCCCCGTCTTTCTTGCCACGGGCGACGGGACTGCGAACGGCGGAAACGATTACGACTTCTTTCATTGGTTGGGTACCTCGATTGAAGCGGTGGACGGGTGGACAGGTGGACGGGTGGACGGGAAGAGCAAAGACGAAGAGCGTCGGTCGCAGTGCCTGTCCACCTGTCCACCTGTCCACCTGTCCACCCGTTCAGTTCCTGAGCGGCTTCCCCGTCCTCAGCATGTACTTGATTCGCTCCTGCGTCTCTTTCGTACCCAGGAGCTTGAGGAACGCCTCGCGCTCCAGGTCGAGAATGTCCTGCTCGGTCACCTGGCGCGGAGGACCGTCGCCGCCGGTGAGCACGTACGCCAGCTCGTGCGCGATGCGAACGTCGTGGTCGGAGATCTGGCCGGCTTCTTTCATCGACCACGCGGCGTATTGAAGGTTGCCCAGCGCGTCCTTTCCCATCGCCGTGATTCGACGGGACACGGAGGGCACGTAGTCGGGTGCCAGATCCGTCACGCGGGCCACCGCGTCGGCGATCAGGCGATCGCGGTTCATCGTGATGCGATCGGTCGGGCGCAGATAACCGATTGCTCGCGCGTCGAGAGCGCTCGTGCTCGTCGTCGCCATGGCGATCACTTGGAACGCGCGCCGCACTCCCTCGAACGGATCGGCCTCGATGTACGGCGTGAGCTCGCTCGCGAATCGGAAAAGCAGCTCCGTCGTACCGCCGCCGGCGGGAATGATTCCCACGCCGACTTCGACCAGCCCCATGTACAGCTCGGCGTGCGCTTGAATGCGATCCGCGTAGAGTGAAAACTCGCATCCGCCGCCGAGCGCGAGACCGAACGGTGCCGCGACGACGGGAAACGGCGATTGTCGAATCCGCAGCGCCGTGTTCTGAAAGTGCCGGCAGGCCTCCGCCGCGCGCGACCAGTCTTTTTCATCGACGAGCGACAGCATGTACGCCAGATCGGCGCCCGCGGTGAACGTACGCGGATCGTCGTTGCCGATCACGAGGCCGGTGAGCCCGTCTCGCTCTACGCGGTCGAGCGCGCGGTGGATCATCGCGATCACGCCCTCGCCGAGCGTGTTGAGCTTACTATGGTATTCGAGCACCGCCACGCCGCCGCCGACGTCGATCAGCGACGCATCGCGCGAGTCCTCGAGCAGGTGAGACCGATTCGACGGACGATGGAAGTCGGCGAGACGAATCTCCCCCGCCGGACGCTCGATCGGCTCGTACCCGCCCTTGAACGAGAGGACTTTCGTGCCGTCGTCACTGAAGAAGCCGTCCTTCGCGCGGCGCAGCAGGTCCGGCTCGCCGAGCGATAGGCGAGAGAAGCCGCGGGCGAGAAACTCGTTGCCCAGCAGGTCCATCTGCGCGAAGGGACCCGCGTCCCACGCGTAGCCCCAGGCCATCGCGTCATCGATCGATGGAATGTCGCGCGCGACCAACGGACCGGTGGTCAGCACGTAGTGGGAAAAGCGCAGCAGGTACTCCTGCACGAACGCGCCGTATCGGTCGTCTGCCTTCCAATCGCGGATCACGGTGAATCGGTCGGCCAGTGGCATGGCCGAGAGGGTCGCCAACTCCGGAGACCCGGGCTTGGACTGCGGCGCGTATTCTCCCGTTTTCCAGTCGAGCGTCTGGATCTCTTTGCCGACGCGGCGATAGAAACCCGCGCCGCTCTTTTCGCCGAGTCGGCCCGCTTTCACCAGATCGACGACCCACGGCGAGAGAGTGAAATCCTCGCCCGTCGCCTCGCTCAATTCCTTGGTCACGTGCGCGATCACGTCGATGCCGGACAGATCGGCCGTACGGAACGTCGCCGACTTCGAGCGGCCGGTTAAGACGCCCGTAAGGGCGTCGGTTTCATCGATGCTGAGGTCGTGCTTTTCCATCTGGCGGATGGCGAGCACCATCCCGAACACGCCGAGCCGGTTGGCGACGAATCCGGGGACGTCGCAGGCGAGCACGATTCCCTTCCCCAGGACGCGATCGCTGAAACGGCGCACCGTGTCGAGCGTTTCGCTCGACGTCTGCGGACCGGGAATGATCTCCAACAGATGGAGGTATCGCGGCGGATTGAAGAAGTGCATGCCGACGAAACGCGACCGCAGATCCACGCCCAGTTTGTCGACGAGCATGCTCATCGGGATGCTGGACGTGTTCGACGCGACGATCGTGTGTGACGGCAGCACCTTCTCGAGGCGCGCATACAGGTCGCGCTTGGGCGCGACCTGTTCTACAATCGCTTCGACGACCAGGTCGCACTCCGCGAGGCGCTCCAAGTCGTCGTCGGTGTTTCCAATTTCGATCAGTGCGGCGCGGCCGGCGGCCATGAACGCCGCGGGCTTCGCTTTTTTCGCGCGCTCGACGCCGCCGCGCGCGACGGCGTTCCGGTCTGCCCCCCCCAGCGGGGCTGGCACATCGAGCAGCAGCACGGGGATGCCGGCCGACGCCGCGAGCGCCGCGATGCCGCCCCCCATGGTCCCCGCCCCGATCACACCCAACCTGCGAATGCGCATGACCTAGTTCTCCCAAGCGAACTGTCACGTTTTAGAACAATACGAGGGTGTGAAAATCCGTGACGGCGCCGCGCGCGGAACCGTCCTCAACATGTTGCTCGACGAACGTTTACGCGGCTGGCAGGCCGCTTTGGCAGTGACAACTCGTGCCGATCATTTGGGGTTACCGAACCGGCGCGGGTCCAGTCCACTGAGTGTGGTCGGGCTGCGTCGAGGCGGCCTATCTCGTTTTCGCACCCGAGCATCCCAGAATGACATCGTTTGCCACTTACACGCGCGTGCGCGACGGCCTGCGATCTCGCCGAGGCTTCAGCCTCATCGAGACGATGGTCGTGCTGGTCATCATGGGCATCGCGATGGCGATCTCGATGCCCAAGTTCGCCGGCATGCGCGATCGCGTGGCCGTGCGCTCGGCGAAGCAGCAGTTCACCAGCTACCTCGCCACGGCGCGGGCCGCCGCGATCCGCCAGTCGCAGTCAGGACACTTCCACGCGAACAACAACACCATCTGGTCTTCGGTCAACCAGCCCGACGGCACGGTGGCCAACGTCTCGAAGGCGGTATCGCTGATGACGGCGCGCGGGGTGGCCGTCACCCTCGGCGGGTCTGCGCCGAGCCAGGACTCGATCGTGTTCGATTCGCGAGGTATGGGCACCACCGTCGCTCACACCTACGTCTTCACTCGAAACGGCTTCAAGGATTCCGTATGCGTCACTCGACTCGGTCTCATCGCGCGACGGTGCGGTCAGTAAGCCGACGGGCGCCGGCGAAGCTCGGACCGCGCGCTCGTGAGGGCTTCACCCTGCCGGAGCTGATGATCGCGATCATCGTGATCACGGTCGGCTTGCTGTCGCTCGCCGGCGGCGCGGTAGGCGTCCTGCGGCAGATGCGCTGGGGCAATCAATCGGCGATCGCCGCCATCGTGGCCACGCAGCGCATGGAAACCATCCGCAGCCAGGGCTGCAACGTGATCGGCACCGGCGGCACGGCGACCACGCGAGGCATGCCGGAGAAATGGGTAATCACGCAGATCAACGGAAAAGGCTCGGCCGTGGTCGAGTCGGTGACCTACGTGCCGCGCGCGGGACTCACGCGGTACGTCGAGATGCGATCGGTGGTGCCATGCGCATGACATATCGAGCGGTGAATTCCAGTCGGGCGGCGCGCTCGCGCAGCGGTTTCACGATGGCGGAAACACTCGTCGTGCTCGTGCTGCTCGCGATCGTGGGCGGCTCGCTGATGAACGTGCTGACCAAGCAGCAGCAGTTCTACAGCGGCACCAGCGACTTGATTCAGATGCGCACGCAGCTCCGCCAGGCGGAAGCGATTCTCAGCGGCGACCTTCGCGGCATCTCGAGCTCGGGCGGCGACATCACGACCATGACCGACTCGTCGATCGACTTCAACTATACGATCGGTACGTCGGTCATCTGCGCGTCACCTGGCGGCCCCTCGATCATCATCCCGCAGACCGGCACGCTCACGAACGGCAATACGCTCACCTCGTGGATCACCTTGCCGGGCGCCGGCGATCAGGTAGCCGTTTTCGACGAAAATGATACGACGACGAAGGCGACCGACGACGCCTGGCGGCAGTACACCGTGAGCGCGACCCCAAGTCTCAACACGGGGAACTGCGACGCCGCGTTCAACTCGCCGAGCGGCATCACGCTCGCCCTTTCAAGTAGCCTCAAGTCCACGATCCTCGAGGGCGCGCCGATTCACTTCCTACGCACGGCGCACTACAGCCTCCACCAGTTCTCGGATGGCCTGTGGTACCTCGGGTACTGCAGCCCCGCAACTTCCACGTGTGGCGCGGGGATCGCGATCAACCCGATCGCCGGTCCGTTCCGATCATATGCGCCGTCATCGACCCCGGACACGAGCGGAATCCGGATGACGTACTACGACTCCACCGGCACGGTCACGGCGACGGCGTCGCAGGTGGCGCGGATCGACATCACGATTCGCGGACAAACGACGGGGTATGTCCACATCCAGGGCATGACCAAGGGCGTGTACCACGATTCGCTGTCCACGAGCATCGCCCTTCGCAACAGAAGCTGACCAGGAGCCTGACGATGAATAGAAGCCGACGTTTGCGATTTTCGTCCCGTAAGGGGCTTGCACTGCCGATGGCGATCGGAGCGATCGTGTTGATCGGCATGATCCTCGCCGGCGTGTTCTTCACCGCGACGCAGGAGAATCGCGTCGGGCGGAACACGATCACGCAGGAACGTGCGTTTCGTGCGGCGGAGTATGGGCTGAACAACGCCTACGCGAACTGGAACAACTCGACGATGAGCAAGTTGGCGACGGGCGCCGTCGCGACGATCGGCGACAAGCAGCCTTCACGCGGCTTCGCCGACACCGTAAGAGTCACCCATTTGAACACCAACACGTACCTGCTGGTCTCGACTGGATACGCCGGCTCGGGCAGCACGCAGGCGCTCCACCGGACGAGCAACGTGATGCGCTTGAATTTCCCGCAGATCAACGTGCTGGCCGCGCTGACGCTGCGAGGCGCCTTGAAGCTCGGCGGTAGCTCGTTCATCGACGGCCGCGACACGCCGCCCACAGGTTGGACCGACTGCGGCCCCACGACCTCCGAGCAGCCCGGCATCGCGGCGACGAGGGGCGACAGCGGCACGATCAGCCTCTCCGGCTGCAAGAACTTCACGTGCGTCGAAGGAAACCCTGACGTCCAGGTAAATCCGGCCGCCGGTAACGACAGCACGTACTTCGACTACGGCAACGGAATCACCTGGGCGACGCTGACGGCCGCGGCGACGATCAGCATGCCGGCATCGGCCGTCGGCAGCACGCCAAATCCGTCGCTCACGGGCGGCGGCGGCTGCAATACGCTCGACAGAATGAACTGGGGCGACCCGATTCGGAACACGCCGGCCGGCCCGTGCGAAACGTACTTCCCGATCGTCTATATCTCCGACACCACGGGGAACACGCACATCACCGGCGGAGTGGGTCAGGGCGTACTCCTCGTCGACGGCGACCTTCAGGTCGAAGGCGGCTTCCAGTGGTACGGACCGGTCATCGTCAAAGGCCACCT
Source organism: Gemmatimonadaceae bacterium (assembly GCA_036003045.1). Taxonomy (NCBI): domain Bacteria; kingdom Pseudomonadati; phylum Gemmatimonadota; class Gemmatimonadia; order Gemmatimonadales; family Gemmatimonadaceae; species Gemmatimonadaceae bacterium. Next base: position 15,473 of record DASYSS010000048.1, on the reverse strand, counting down.
CACCACGCAGGGTACGGGCGGTCACTTCAACGGCGCCGTGATGGCCGCCGACGTCGACCTCGAGCTCAACAACCTGCTGGGTAACGCGCTCGTCACCTACTCGTCGTGCGCGATCGCCGACGCGATGATCGGCGCCGGGATTCCGACCAAGCTCAAACAGCGCTCTTGGTCGGAGATGTACTACCACTAGCAGTTCCCTTCCCGCCTCGCGCTCAGCCGGGGTCGACCCCAAACGGATCCCCCGGCGGCGCGACGAGCGAGCGCGTGATTTTCGGCAGCTCGCCCTTCTCGATCCATCGAGTACAGTCGTTCACGATCGACAACCAGTGCGCCTTCTCGTCGTCGTCCTTCGCGGCGGCGAGCTTGCCGCGCGCGCGGTTGCGGAGATCGCCGACCTTGAACGCCGCCATCGCGCGCACTTCCGGCGCCGCGTCGGAGTCAGCCGCGAGGTAAAGCAGCTTCTCCGTCACGACGCGCTGCGTGACGCGCTGAATCGCCGCCAGCTTCGGCGTCGACGTGACGCCATTCCAGGTAGCAGCCACGAGAGCGTCGATCGTCGCCGCCAACGTGAGATGCGGCCCCGCGCCTCTCGTCGCGAACTCGACGAGACGCGCCGCCCGGTCGCGCTGCAGGATCATGTCGACGACCATCTGCGCCAACGTCTGCGCCGCGCCCAACTCGTCGAACGCGGGGCGCGTGCGGCTGCCGAACAGCTCGACGAACGGCGTCACCGCGGTGGCGTTGGGCGACATCAGCGAAAGCACCGTATCGGGAATCGCGAGCTCCTCCGGTCTCAGCGCGGCGAGCATGTCGCGCAGCGCGTTCGACTGTTCCTGATAGGGAATCGGACGCGTCGCCTGCTGTCCGTCGCCGCGCACGGCGTTCGAGTACTCCATTCCGCCGATCGTCTTCGAGAGCGCGTTCAGCGCGAAGCGGTGCATGAAGTACAGCGCGGCGAAGCGTTCCTGGAGGAGATTGATCGGCTCGCCGGCGCGAATGTTCCGGTCGCCGAACCTCGCCATCGCCACGCGACGCACGGACGTCTCCGCCTTCATGAAGTCGAACGCCGACGACGCATCGTCCCACAGATTCACTCGCGGGTCCGAACCGTATTCCGGGCGTGCGTCGGCGTCCGAGAGAAACAGATAGCCGCGCCGCAACCCGTCGGCGACGATCGCGCGCAACGAATCGCGCTCGCTGGCCGCGGGAAACACGCCGTATCCCCAGTGAATTGCCCAAATGTCATATGCGCCGGGTCCCACGGCGTACGCCTGCGAGAGATCGATGCGGCCGCTCGCGTCGAGCCGTACCCGCGGCGGCGGATAGTCCATCACCGACGCGCGCTCGTATGTCGACGCGATGTAGTTGTGCTCGAGCCCCAGCGTGTGCCCAACCTCGTGCGCGCTCACCTGGCGGACGCGCGCCAGCACGAACGCCGTGTCCGCCGGCGACGCGTCGGCACCCATCAGCGCCGCGTAGAGGTTGTAGTCCGTGCGCGCGCGGTGCGAGTCGAGCCGCGCCATTCCCTTGATCATTTCGCCGGTGCGCGGATCGGTGAGCGCGCCGCCCACGGACCATCCGCGCTCGTTGCGATTCTCCCACTGCACGACGTTGTAACGCGAGTCCATGGGGTCGACGCCTTCGGGCAGCAACTCGACCTTGAACCCGCCCACGAGACCCGCGCGGTCGAACGCCTGCTCCCACCACTTCACGCCCTCGAGCGTCGCCGAGCGAATCGGCTCGGGAATTCCCCGGTCGACGTAGTAGCGAATCGGCTCTTTGATCGGCGAGCGCGGATCGTTCGGATCGACGCGTTGCAAGCGATGTCGTGAGGCGAGCGTCACGGAGAGCGACTGTTGGATCGGCCGCGCGTAGTCCTTGTACGTCACGCCAAAGAACCCGACGCGGGGATCCCGCTCGCGCGTCCGGAATCCGGCATCGGGAAGCTTCACGAAACTGAGATGCTGCCGCACCGTGAACGCTCGGCCGTCCGGCACGATCGCTTCGACGACGGGTCCGGGACGGGCGGTCGCGGTGAACGTGAGCGACGCGTCGATCTCGGTGTTGTCGGGAAATGCCTTGGTGTCCGCGCGATAGACGCCCGATCGGTCACGAGCGACGGTGTACGCGCCCTGCTGAGTCTGGGCCAGCGTTCGCGCGACGTCGTTCCAGTCTCGGAGCGCGACGTCCGTCGCGTCCACCAGCAGTCGTCCACTCTCCTCCGCCAACAACGGCATCGACGCCACCGTGCTCGGCGGGAACGCCTCGGCGATTGCCCGTAGATGGTCCGGGTTCGTGGGAGCGCCGCGGTACGACCAGTTCTCCAGGACGAGAAGGACGCGGTCGCCATCGTGGTCGAACCGGGCGACGTGTGTCTCTCCACTGGCGCCTCGATCGATCCCGATTGGGTTCGAGCCGAGACCCGTCGCCTGCGAGACGAGCAGGAGCGCACGCGTCGAGTCACGAGGAATTTCCAGCAGGATTCGACCCTGGTGCCGATCCAGATAGATTGGAAGGAACCCGTCGAGCCGTTCCATGCCGGCCGTGCGTCCCGAAATGCTCGAGGTAGGTGCGGGCGCGCTTGGAACTTGCGCCAGCACCGGCAGGTACGCGGTAGTAACCAAGGAAACGATGCCCGCGACCGCGGATTTGATGATGGTCATGAAAGAATTGAGGGTCGAAAAAGTGTCCCGAGCTCTCGTGCGCTGGGATAGAATATGGTCCGGCGCCCTTGTCGTCATCGTCGCGGCGGGGGGCTGCATTCACAGCGGTCCGCACCTGTATGGGCAGTACAACGACCTCGCGCCAAAGGTCGCGCCCACCGCGGGCGAACGCACGCCACGCCACCTGACCGTCCAACTCGCGAAGCCCGCGAACGTCGCGGTCTTTCTCGTGGTCCCGGGTCGCGGCAGCAGGTTGCTCTTCCCGCAGGACTCGCTGCAGAGCCAGTACGTCGAGGCAGGATCGCATCTCGTGGAAACGGCAGCCGCGGCGAATGCGCTCAGCGACACGTCGCGCCTGACTCGTTTGCCCCCCGGTACGACGCCGCCGAGCCAGCCCCCGCAGGGACAAGGACAGGGCAGAATCGGCCGGCAATCCGGGTTTGCGCGCGACACGACGCTGGGCATGGGCATTGGGTTCAACCAGCGCGGCTATCTGCTGATCTATGCTTCGCAGCAGCCGCTCAACTATTCCCTGCTCACGACGCGAGTCGCCGGGATCTCGATCCCGATCGACGACGACGACGCGCTGAACACCGTGTGGAAGCTGATCCGCAGCGTCTCGCAGACGTCGGGACCTTGGGCGGCATCGGCGTCCGAATTCCCGCCCTGATCGACGCGACGTCGTCGCGATCTGTCGTTAGCCGGTAGTGCCTTTCAGAATCCCGTTTCGGATTCTGACCGCCTTTGGCCCCGCGCCCGGATCGCGTTCCACCATGAGATCCCCGGGGCCGAAGCGCAGTTTCCCGGGGAGCGTGATCGTCTCCGATCCGCGCCGCACTTTGATCGGAAGCGGCGACCCTTCGACCGACGCCCCGAATTTGGCTCGCAGCCGTGCGCCGAACTGCGCGTCCTGTACGGCGACGTCACCCACGGTCAGGAGATAGTCGCCGGCTCGCACGCCGGCCGCCGCCGCCGCGCTCCCTTCCTGCACCTGCGACACGACGACGCCATTCGAATCGAGCGAGGTCATTACCCCGAGGCGAGGCACCATCGCCGCCTTTGCCCGCAGGCCGGCAAGTGGGAAGATGCTGTCGATCGGAAACGGCGCGCGGCCATCGATGTACTTGGCGCTGAACGCGGCGAACGATTTGCCGCCGGCGGCTGCGCTGACCGCCGACCACCAGTCCGACGCCGTGAAACCGCGGCTGTGCTTGTAATCGGACTGGTACAACCCGCGCATGACGTCGTCGAGCGAGTGCGCGTTGTCGCTCCCGTCGCGGATCATGATGTCGAGCAGAAGTCCGGCGAGCGAGCCTTTCGGATAGTAGATGAATTCGGTGCCGTCCACCGGATGGATCCACGCGTTGAGTGACGCGTCCTCGAGCGACACGGCCCCCCACCCCACCTCTGCGACTTCGTTCAGTTTGCCGGCCGTGAGCGAGTAGAACCCTTTCTCATCCACGAGACCGCCGCGCAGCTCGGCGAGATCGGCGTAGTAGTCGGTGATCCCCTCGGAGACCCAGAGCCAGGGCGTCGGTTGCGGGCGCGAATAGTCGTACGGCCACATCTCGGCGGGACGGAGCCGCTTCACGTTCCACGAATGGAAGATCTCGTGCGCGTAGAGCGACGGCTGAAACTCTCCGCCGAGGTACGCGGGTCCGAAGATGTCGACGTGCGAATTCTGGTGTTCCAGTCCGCTCGCGCCGCCGTACGTCGAGTCCGCGATTTCCATGACGGTGTAGCTCTGCCACGGAACTTCGCCGAACACCGCGGCCTCCGGCGGAATCACGTGCTTGAGCTGGTCCCAGACGACGATCCGCTGCGCGCCGGTCACGGCTCCCACCGGATAGCTCGCGAACCGCACCCACCGGTCGAGGATGCGCGTGCTGTCCAAGTCGAATCGGCCGACGAAGAACGGCATGTCCACGAGGTCGTGATAGTTGCTCGCCGTGTACATGCCGCGCGTCGGTCCCGGCGTCATCGCGCTCACCGAGCGCCAGTCGCTCTCCGTGTGGACCGCCACCGTCGCCGGGAAGTCGGACGGTTGTCCCTCGGGGTACAAGAAGAGATTGGTGCCGTTGAAGAGCAGAAAATCGGGCTTCGCCCAGGACATCGCGTTGTCCAGGGAGTCGGCCCGATAGCGAAAGCTCACGCGGATCGATTTCGCGCCGGCCGGGCGGATGCGCCACTTTTCGAAGTCGAGTTTGTCCCATGAGAGCGGCGCGCCGTCGCCGGTCGCCTCGAAGGCCCCGAGCCAGCGTGCGTAGTTGCTGATCTCGTACGCGCCGGGAGTCCACGAGGGGAGCGACAAGACCACGTTCGACGTTCCCGACGTCATGAACGTCATGGAGACGTCCACCACCCGGTACTGAGCGTTGGCGCGCATGAACGTGACGTCGTACCGCACGTCGCGGATCGGCGCCGACACGCTGTCGCTGCGAGATTGGGGAACGACGACCTGCGCGGTCAGAACCGAGGGGACCAGCGCGAGCCAGAAGAGTTTCATCGTGTGGATGCTTGGCACATAGCGCACCAAAATTCGCCCATGTGCGGCGTCATGTCACGGCCGCGGCGCGCTTTGGGAGAACTCATACACTCTCCCTACACTCCCCCCGCCCCCAACATAGGGTTGGGCACCTTTCGCCGCGCTGACATACATTCCCCGACAAATTGTCCCCATACCTTTTTGACCCAGGATCATTGGAAATGATCGTCGTGCGACGTCTCGCTGCGACTGTGCTGGCGGTCACCAGCGTGTGCGGTGCCGCGAGCGCGCCGGCCCAGCGCCAGGCACCCGCGCCGGCCGATCTCATTCTCGTCAATACAAAGATCTACACCGTCGACGACTCGCATCCATTCGTTGAGGCGATGGCCGTCCGCGGCGGACGCGTCGCGTTCGTCGGCTCGACGCGAGAGGCGCTCCTTCTTCGCGGCCCGTCCACTCAGGTGTTGGACCTCGCCGGGCGCACGGTGATCCCGGGTATGGTGGACGCACACGCCCACCTGTTCGAGCTGGGGACCTTCCTCCGCGACATCGATCTCACGGACACGCGATCGTTCGACGCGATAGTGACCAGGGTCGCCGGCCGCGTGAAGGACCTCCCGGCGGGGCGCTGGGTGATCGGGCGAGGGTGGGACCAGAACAAGTGGGGCGACACTCGCTTTCCCACTCACGACGCGCTCTCACGCGTCACCCCGAACAACCCGGTCGTTCTCGGACGGATCGACGGACATGCGATTCTCGCCAACGCGGCCGCCATGAAGGCCGCCGGCGTGACTGCCGCCACACGCGAGCCGGCCGGCGGCCGCATCGAGCGCACGCCCTCGGGCGAACCGACCGGGGTGTTCGTCGACAACGCCATGTCGCTCGTCGAACGCGTCGTTCCGCCACTGTCGCACGACGAGATGCGATCGGCGACGCTCGCCGCGATCGCCGAATCCAACCGGTGGGGGCTGGTCGGCCTTCACGATCCGGGTGAGCCGGAAAAAGTCCTCGACGTGTTCGAAGAGCTCGCCAAAGACGGCAAGTTCAATCTCCGCGTGTATGGAATGATTTCCGACGACAGTGCAGCGATCGAGCACTACTTCCAGAAGGGGCCGCAGAGCGGCCTCTACGACAACCATCTTTGGATCCGCGCCATCAAGCTCTACGCTGACGGCGCGCTCGGCTCACGCGGCGCCGCGCTGCTCGACCCCTACGCCGACGACCCGAAAAACGTCGGGCTGCTCAAGTCGACCCCCGAGCATCTGCGCGACGTCTCCATCCGCGCGCTTCAGCACGGATTCCAGGTGGCGACTCACGCGATCGGCGACCGCGGGAACCGTGTGGCGCTCGACGCGTATCAGGCGGCGCTCGAGAAAGTGCCGACCGTGGACCACCGTTTCCGGATCGAGCATGTCCAGATCCTCGACCACGCCGACGTGCCCCGCTTTGCGCAGCTGGGGGTCATTCCCTCGATGCAAGCGGTCCATCAGACGAGCGACATGTACTGGGCCGCGACCCGTGTCGGGCCTTCGCACGTGCTCGGGGCGTACGCCTGGCGATCGCTTCTTCAGACGGGGGTGATCATCCCGAACGGAAGCGACTTTCCGGTCGAGCGGGTGAACCCGCTGTATTCGTTCCACGCCGCCGTGTCTCGCCAGGACGAGCACGACTGGCCGCCCGGCGGGTGGTATCCGGAGCAGCGGATGACCCGCGACGAAGCTCTCAAGTCGATGACGATCTGGCCGGCGTACGCCGCGTTTCAAGAACAGCTCATGGGGTCGCTCGCGCCCGGCAAGCTGGCCGATTTCGACGTCCTGGACCGGGACATCATGGTCGTGCCGGCGTCCGAAATACTCGGAACTCAAGTGCTCGCGACGTATATTGGAGGACGAGCGGTGTACGAACGCGGCCGGTAGGGTGCCGCCCGCGGTTTCCCAGCCTGTGCGAGAAATGGTACCACCCATTGCCGAGCTTGGCCCTCCGGCCGAGGCGGTCAGCGAACGGTTTGCTTGGTTGTCTCCGGACAGGCTCACGCGCGTACGCGCCGTCCTGCTCGGACTGACGCTGTTTTTCGGGCTCGCCGTGTACGTGTTTCACACGATCGGCGTCGCGCACCTGGCGCAGCCCACACTGGTCCGCAAGCTGCGCGGACTCGGCGTGCTGACGTGGCTGTACGCGCTCGTTCAGATGGTTGATTTAAGGTTCTATAACAGCCGCTGGGCGCAGCGCCGGCGCGCGACGATGGGCATTCCGGACAGCCTGCACGGCTGGCTGCTCGGCCAGATGGTGGCGTGGTTCGGCATTCTGTACTACGGCCTGACGGAAGACGTCCGCTGGTACGTTGCGGGGCTGGTCATCTTTGGCCTGAGCTTTTTCGCGTTTCCGATTCGCCGGCGCTCGATGTAGGGGCGCTCGAGCCCTTCGCCGCTCTCGTCCCCACCCGACATGCTCAGCACGTCCTCGCTCGCCTTTCTCAAGCGGCTGCTCGACACGCCCGCTCCGTCCGGGTTCGAGGGTCCGGCAGCCCGCGTCTGGCGAGAGGAGGCGAGCTCGTTCGCCGACAAGGTGACGAGCGACGTCAGCGGCAACAGCATGGCGGAGGTGAATCCCGACGGCTCGCCGACGATCCTGCTCGACGGGCACATCGACGAGATCGGCGTCATCGTGCAGTACATCGACGACGACGGGTACGTGTACTTCTCGCCGATCGGCGGGTGGGATCCGCAGGTGCTCGTCGGACAGCGCATCCGGTTTCTCGGTCGCGGCGGTGACGTGCTCGGCGTCGTCGGCCGAAAGCCGATCCACCTGATCAAAGTGGCCGATCGCGAGCACGCCGCGAAGCTGGGCGATCTCTGGATCGACATCGGCGCCTCGAGCCGCGCCGAAGCCGAGGGACGCTTGAGCGTCGGTGACCCGGGCGTCATCGACTCGAAGGCCGTCGACTTCCCGAACAACCGTATCGTGTCGCGCTCGATCGACGACCGCATCGGCGCGTTCGTCGTCCTCGAGGCGCTCCGGCGCTACGCACAGCGGCCGGGCACGGCGCGCGTCGTCGCGGCGGCGACCACGCAGGAGGAGATCGCCTACCACGGCGGCGGCGCTCTCGTGTGCACCAACTGCATCAATCCGCAGCTGGCCATCGTCGTCGACGTCACCTTCGCCACGGATCATCCGAGTATGGAGAAGAAGGAGATCGGCGATCACCGCATCGGCGGCGGCCCGGTCATCTCCCGCGGCTCGATCATCTCCCCGGTCGTTTTCGACCTGCTGCGCACGACCGCCGAGCGCAATCAGATCAAGTACACCGTCCACGCGGCGGGACGCGAAACGTCCACCAACGCCGACGCGATCCACATCGCGCGCGAAGGCGTCGCGACGGCGCTCGTGTCCGTGCCGAACCGGTACATGCACTCGCCGAACGAGCTCGTGAGCCTCGAGGACGTCGACAAGACCGCGAGCCTCCTCGCCGAGACGTGCCGCGAAGTGTCCGCCAAGATGGACTTCGCCGCGCGCTGACGCGACGAAACCGGGACCTGCGGCGGCGTGCACGTCTGGTCGAGCGCGAGGTACACGTTTCCGCTGCCGAGCGGGCATCGGTTTCCCATCGCGAAGTACGCGCTGCTCCGCCAGCGCGTGATCGACGAGGAGATCGTTTCCGCTGAGCACGTCCACGATCCGACTCCGTCGACGCGCGACGAGCTGCTGCTCGTGCACACGCCGGACTATGTGGACCGCTTCACGTCCGGCGCGCTCACCCGTGACGAGGAGCGCCGACTCGGGTTCCCGTGGTCACAGGCGCTCGTCGAGCGGTCGTACCGCGCGGCCGGCGGCACGCTCGACGCGGCCGTTCGCGCGCTCGACGACGGGATCGCCATGAATCTCGCGGGCGGCACACACCACGCGTTTCCGTCGCACGGCGAAGGCTTCTGCGTGTTCAACGACGTCGCGGTCGCCGTTCGCGTGCTGCAACGCGACGGTCGCATCGCCCGCGCCGCGATCGTCGACCTCGACGTGCACCAAGGCAACGGCACGAACGCCGTGTTCACCGGCGACGACCGCGTCTTCACCTTCAGCATGCACGGCCGCAAGAACTATCCGTTCCACAAGGTCCCCGGCTCGCTCGACGTCGAGTTGGATGACCGCATCGGCGACGACGAATACCTCGAGTCGCTGGCGAACGTGCTGCCGCGAGTGCTGAACGCGGCGAGACCCGACGTGGTCGTGTACCTCGCGGGCGCCGATCCGTACGTCGGCGATCGACTCGGCCGGCTCGCGCTCTCGTTCGACGGACTCGCTCGGCGCGACGCGTTCGTGCTTGGCCAGTGCCGCGAGGTCGGACTGCCGGTCGTCGTCACGATCGCGGGCGGCTACGCCGAGCCGATCGCGGACACGGTGGCAATTCACGCGACGACGGCGCGCATCGCCGCGTCGTTTGCACAATCGCCGGCAAGACAACCGTAACCCGGCTGGTCGACGCATGGCTCCGATTCCGCCGCCGCGAACGTCCGGATTCACGACGAGGACTTCCGTGCCGCTCTACTGGGCCGAGTACGGTCGGCCCGATGCGACGCCGCTTCTCGTCGTGCACGGGGGCCCCGGGGCGCACCACGATTATCTGTTACCGCAGTTGCTCGCGCTCGCCGAGGACTATCGCCTGATTTTTTACGACCAGCGGGGCGGCGGTCGCTCGAAAACGACGGACCGCAGCGCGATCACGTGGCGGACGCACGTCGCCGACCTCGACGCCTTCATTCAAGAGATGTCGCTCGATCCCGCGACGCTCGTCGGCTATTCGTGGGGCGGGCTCCTCTCGATGCTCTTCGCCATCGAATCCGCGGCCGGGCGGACGACGAGCCATCTCGCGAGGCTCGTGCTCCTCGACCCGGCTCCCGTCAACCGAAGGTACCGCGGCCAATTCGAGGCCGAGTTCGCGCGCCGGCAGAACAGCGAGACGGTGGCCAAGCTGCGCGCCGAGCTGTCGGCGAGCGGGCTGCGCGAATCGAATCCGGAAGCGTTTCGACAGCGATCGTTCGAGTTGAGCGTCGCGGGCTACTTCGCCGATCCGTCGGCCGCGCACGACCTCACGCCCTTCCGCGTCATGGCTCGCATCCAGGATTCGGTTTGGGAGAGCCTCGGCGACTACGACCTGACACGCCCAGGGTTGTTGGATTCTGTAACGGTACCGACGCTGGTGGTGCACGGCCGCGAGGACCCCATCCCGCTGGCATCGTCCGAGACGATCGCGCGAACGCTCCATGCCCCCCTGGTCACCATCGACGGCGCGGGACACGTTCCATATGTTGAACGACCCGCCGAAATGTTCGCCGCGATTCGATCCTTCCTGTCTTCGCGGTAAGTCTTCCCGAGCGTCACCGCGCGCCATCCCTCCCTCAGTTTGCATGCCGGCCGATCCGAACAACCAGCCGTTCATCGGAACGATCGAGACGTCGGGACGACGCTATCAGGTGACCTGTCGCGTCGGCTTCGACGGCGTCGAGTACGTGGGACGCCTCTGGTTTTCGGAAGAGGAGTGGGAAGACGCCGGGCTTCCCGATCGCGGCGCGATTCCCGGCAAGAGCCGCGAGGACGTGTTGTCGCAGGCGCGCGAGCTCTCTGACGAACAGCTCTTGTTGCGGTATCGTCGCGCCCTCTCCGACAAGCGCCGCTATCTCAAGCTCCGCCGCGACACCGACGAGATCCTCACGAAGATCCGCTATCTGAACCAGATCGCGACCTCGGTGCGCAACGGCTTGCTCGACGAGGAAGGCGCCAACCAGGAGATCGATCTCACGGAGCATCAGTTGCACCAGTGCATCCAGCGCCTGCGCGACGACGCCGGTCTGGAAGGCTGATCCGAATGCCCGCCGCCGCCAAACGCCGACGCGCACGGAGTGCGACACCCGAACGCGCGCGCGAGATCTACGACCGTCTCACCGCGCACTATCCCGACGCGCACTGCGCCCTCGACTTCAAGTCGCCGTTCCAGCTGCTCATCGCGACGATCCTGAGCGCCCAGTGCACCGACAAGCGGGTGAACATGGTCACGCCGGCGCTGTTCAAGCGCTACAAGACGCCGGCCGCCCTCGCCGCCGCGAAGCCCGAAGAGCTCGAGGAGATAATCAAGTCCACCGGATTCTTTCGGAACAAGACCAAGAGCCTGCTCGGCATGTCGGACGCCGTCGCCGAGCGACACGGCGGGAAAGTCCCGGACACGATGGAAGATCTGGTGAAGCTGCCCGGCGTGGGACGAAAAACGGCGAACGTCGTCCTGGGGAATGCGTACGATAAAAACGAAGGCGTGGTCGTCGACACGCACGTCGGGCGCGTAAGCAAACGACTGGGTCTCACGCGACAGACCGACCCGGTGAAGATCGAGCAAGACCTGATGAAGCTGTTTCCGAACGACCGTTGGACGATGCTTTCCCACCTGCTGATCGAGCATGGCCGCCGCATCTGCGAGGCGCGCCGACCGAAGTGCGAGTCCTGCTTCCTCTCCGACATCTGTCCTTCCTCGACCGTCTAGAAATTCGAACTCTCACATGACTTTTCGGTCCTTGCTCCTTCTCAGCGCGGTGGGCGTGGTTGCCGCGTGCTCGTCGTCTCCGCCGCCGGAGGCCGAGATCAAACCGCAAGTCCTCGCGGAGCCGCCGGGGTCCATGCCCGTGGCCACGGGAAACTGCGCCGAGGCGCTCCGGCGTGCCGCGGAGAAACCGGACCTCGTCGTCGATCAGCTTCCCGTCCTTGTCACGGCGAAACCAAAGCCGCTGCAGAATCCGCCACGCAGCGCGCTGCGAAAGGATGGCAGCGCCGAGGTAAAGATCGACATCCTGATCGACACGTTGGGCAGGGCGGATCTGAAGACGTTCAAGGTGGTGGCGGCGTCGAGCCCGTGGCTCGCTACGAACGTGAAGAGCGTCATCGGCAAATGGACGTTCGCGCCGGCGCAGCTCGCCGGATGCAAGGTGCCGCGCATCTATCATTTCTATGCGTCGGCGCCGCCACGCACGAAATCCGGCGACTGACTAGGTTCTACGCATGTCGAAAACCGCCACTTTCGAAACGAACAAAGGCACCATCGTCGCCGAGCTGTTCGACAAGGAAGCCCCGAACACGGTCGCCAACTTCGAGAAGCTCGCCAACGACGGCTTCTATGATGGAGTGAAGTTCCACCGCGTGATCGCCGATTTCGTGGTCCAGGGCGGCGACCCGCTGTCGCGCGACCTGCCGGCGGGCGATCGCCGCATCGGCACGGGTGGACCCGGCTACAAGATCAAGTGCGAGACGGCCGGCAATCCGCACAAGCACGCAGTCGGCGCGCTGTCGATGGCGCACGCCGGCAAGGACACCGGCGGCAGCCAGTTCTTCATGGTGCTGAGTGAAGACAACACCCGTCACCTGAACGGCGTGCACACGGTCTTCGGCCAGATAAAAACCGGTCTCGACGTGATGAAGCAGATCAAACAGAACGACGTCATGAACTCCGTGCGCGTCGCCTGACGCGAACGCGCTTACTCGATCGATATGGCACACGACCACAACGACCACTCGCACGAGTCCCACACCTTCGGCGCCGACACCCGCGCCGCCTTCCTGGGCCTGATCATCGGCGCGATCGTGCTGTTCGGCATCGTCCGCACGATCATCGCGCTGACGAACGCGAAGTACGCGCGAGAAGCGCCGGCGGCGGAGTCGACGAAGTAAGCGGGCGACCGGTGGACCGGGCGACCGGTCCACCGCCTACAAATGCCGCAGAAACCTCTCCGGCGCGTTCAGAAAATCTCGCGTAATCACCACGTGGTCCAGCTCTTCGAACGGCACGGCTTCCACCGGCGTGCGGTCGAACGAGTAGATCAGGGCGCCGGGAAAGCCGAGTAGGATCGGCGAGTGCGTCGCGATGATGAACTGCGAGTCTTGCGCGACCATGTCGCTGATCATCACGATGAGCGCCAGCTGGCTTTGCGGCGAGAGAGGAGCTTCGGGCTCGTCGAGTAGGTAGAGGCCGCCCGGCACGAACCGCGACTGGAAGAGCTTGAGAAAGCTCTGGCCGTGCGAGTTGGCGTCGAGGTCGACGCCGTAGCGCCGCTCCATGTCGGCGAGCGACGCCGTGATCGGACCCTTGGCGAGCCCTTTGGCTTTCTCCGACCGTCCTGCGAACTCGACGTCGATCTCGTCGAGGCGGGCGAGCAACTCCGTGCGCTCTCGGGACAGCGCCTTGGTGAATCCGAAGAAGTCCTCGGCGCGCAGGAAGAAGCCGCGAAACGCGCGTCGGTCCCACGTCAGCTTGAGGGACTTGCCGAGGAACCACTGGGACTTGAGCGTCTCGTCCTTGTTGGCGGCGATGCTCCCGACGGTCGGGAGACTGGCGGCGACGGCGATTCCTTCCAGCAGCGTCGACTTCCCCGATCCGTTTTCGCCCACGAGGAAGGTCACCGGCCGGTCCAAACGGAGAACGGGCAGCGTGCGAATGACGGGGACGGTGTATGGGAAACGGTCCGTGGCGGCGGGGGGAATCCGACGCAGTTCGACGGAGCGGAGGTGGTGGGGCATGCCCCGGAGTCTATCGCGGAGCGAACCCGGGCTCCACGCGCTCCTCGGCCTTCGTGCACAGCCGAACATCCGCCCGGCGCCTCGACCCAAGACCGGCCGGCCCGCTCCCGCGCCTTTTTCGTCAGCCGAGCATCGCTCCGCGTGGTAATATTTACGGATGCCCGCCCTCCCCTCGCGCGACGAAGCGCTGGCGCTGATGCACGAGTACACCGCCAGCGAATCGCTGCGGAAACACATGCTCGCCGTCGAGGCCGCCATGCGAGCCTACGCCGTCCAGTACGGCGAGGACCCGGAACGGTGGGGACTGGCTGGTCTGATTCACGACTTCGACTATGAGCGATTTCCTAATGCGTCCCGCTCGCCGGACAGCGAACATCCGTCGGCCGGGGTGGGAATCCTGCGGGAACGCGGCTGGCCCGAAGACATCCTCGACGCCATTATGGGACACGCGGCGTACACAGGCACAGCCCGCGAGACGCGAATGGCGAGGACATTGTTCGCCGTCGACGAGCTCTCCGGACTGATCACGGCCACCGCGCTCGTCAAACCGACCAAGAGCGTGCACGACGTCGAGGCCAAATCGGTTTTGAAAAAGATGAAGGACAAAGCATTCGCCAAGGGCGTCAGCCGCGAGGACGTGACGTTGGGCGCGCAAGAACTGGGCGTCGACCTCGAGCAGCACACGCAATTCGTGATCGGCGCGATGCGTGGGGTCGCAGCGACGCTCGGCCTGGCTGGAGCGCCCGCGAATCCCTCCGCACCTACGGCGTGAGCCGCCGAGGAGCGGCCACGCTGACCCCGTCTTTTGAGCCTTGGGAAGTCGTCGATTGCGCGATCAACGTTCACCCGCGGCGATCCGTTAATGAGAGTGGACACCGGCCACGTCTCGATGACCGCTGCGACCACAATCGAGCTGCCGTTCGGCATGTCGCCAGGCGCTGACGCCAAGCCGGACGAGCGAGCCCTCGTCGTCGCGGCGCAACGCGGGTCGAACGATGCGTTCGCGCAGCTCGTTCGCCTGCATCAGCGTCGGGCGTACGCCGTGTGTCGCGCCATCGTGTTGACGCACGAAGACGCGGAGGACGCGGTTCAGGAGGGTTTCCTCCACGCCTTCAAGGCACTGGATCGTTTTCTTCCGGATCAACCGTTCGGCGCCTGGCTATACCGCATCATGGCCAACGCGTCGCTGGACCTGGTGCGGCGGCGGAAAGTTCGCGACGCGGACGAGCTGCCGGAAACGGTTCCCATGCCATTCCGGGACCCGGGCGAATCGGACGAGTTGCGGCGGCGTCTCAACGAGGCGCTGACCAAGCTCACCGAGCGGCAGCGGTCCGTGATCGTGTTGCATGATGTCGAGGGATTTACGCACGGAGAGATCGGCGCGATGTTGGGCATTCCGGAGGGTACAGCCCGCTCGGACCTGCATCACGCGCGTGCGGCACTGCGCCGCATGTTAAAGGACGTTCGGAGTGACTTATGAGCGACATTCGACTTTTTCCAGACGATGACGACGAGGTCGTGCGCGGGCTCCGCTCGCTGTACGCGGCCCCGAGCGGCGACGCGTATTGGAACGAGCTCGAGGCGCGCATCATGGCGCGGGTCTCCGACGTGGAGCTCGGCTGGTGGACGGAGCTCGATCGGTGGGTCCGCCCCGCGCTCGCGGCTGCGGCGGTTCTTCTCCTCGCCGCCGGCGCGGCAATGATCAGCGCGCGCCAGTCCGAGGCGGACATCGCCGCCGACAACATGCTGTCTTCACCTTCGGTTCCGGTGTCGGCCAC